>JBFGJL010000231.1:0-3768 GCA_041577235.1 Acidimicrobiia bacterium
GAGGTCCCGGCGCCGGCGTCGGGCCACCGGAGCCACCGCCACCCGCGGTTCCCGGTCGGCATCGGCCAGGGCGACCACCTTCGTTCGCCATCCCAGCTTGCCCAGCCCGCCTGCGAGCTGCTCGCCGAACACCTCCCCACCCCGGCGCTGATTGGTGGTGAGCACCACCAGCACGGCCGGCGTGCGGTCCTCCGTAGCCGCCCGGGTCCGCGTCCAGCTCACCCGGCGGAACCAGTGGGGGAAAGCCCGGGGGGCGCGGGCCGCCAAGCCGAGCCGCGTGCGGAAATCGTCGTGCAGCAGCACCATCGCCAGGTTGACCGGGCGGGGCCGGTGGCCGTCGAACCGCACGAGGTTGGTGGTGGGAAGCAGGCGCTCCAGCACCCGCAGCGGAGTCCCTCCTGGCCGCAGCTCCGCCAGCGCCTCGGGTGGAACCTCGGCCCCGAGGACGTGGCGGGCGATGAGCAACGCCAGGTAGGTGGTGCTGCGGAGCCGCCAGTCCCGGCTGAAGCGGACCAGCGCCTCCCAGGGGATGCCGTGGTGGGCGAACTCGACCAGGTCCCGGTACAGAATCAGCCGAAACCGGTGGTCGAGCAGGGCGTGGGAACAGAGGAAGGCGACCCGCGCCTCGGCCGGCAGGTCCCAGGCCGGACCCAACACCCCGTCCGGATCGGGCTCGGCCCGTTTCCAGGCGTCCTCGGTGGCACCGGCGGCGCTCCCCCGGAGCTGGCTGTAGGAGAAGAGGTCCCAGTGCAGGTCCAGGTTGAAGCGCACCCCGCTGGGATCACAGACGAGGATGTCCCGCTTGTCGGCCTTGGGGACCTTCGGAGGGATCCTCGCCACGAACGGATGACGCTCCAGCACGGCCAGGGCTTCGGCCAGCTGCTCTCGCTCCACCAACACGTCCACGTCGGTGTAGGTGCGGATGCCCTGCCGCCGGTAGATCACCCGATCCAGATACGGGCCCTTCAGAATCGACGCTCTGATCCCCGCCCGGGCGAATTCGATCAGGAGCTCGCCCAGCGTCCCTTCCATCACCCGCTGGCGGGAGAGGTGGCGAACGTAGACCGGCCAGGCGTCGGCCTTGATCGCCGGCTGATCGATCGCTGCCACCAGGGCGATGAGTCCATGGCGGTTGGCCAGATCGAGCTGCTCGAGCGATGGCGGATCCGTCGGCAGCCGGAGCGTGCGATCGGCGGCCAGGTCGAGAAGGAACCGGTCGAACGAATCACCGACCCGCCACGTCTCCCTGGTCATACACCACCCGGTTTCGCTGCCTTCGCCCCCGTCCCGCAGCCGCCTAGAGTAGTTCTCCCCGTGCCATCCGTGGGTGGGGAGGCAAGAGGGAGAGCCAGGATGACCGATCGCCTGACCGTTCAGGTGGCGGGGTCCGACCTCGCCACCATGACCGTGATCGCCGCCGGCCTGTCGGCCGAGCCGGGGCTTGAGGTAACCGGCCTCTGGAACGGGGGCGATCGCCCCTCGGCCGACGTGGTGGTCGCCCTGGACCTGCCCCCGGACCAGCTGGCCGCGGCCGACGGCGGTGCCCGCATCGGGGTGGTGGCCCTGGGCCCCCGGGACGACCGGGCGGCGATGCTGACCGCGATCGAGTCCGGAGCCCGGGCCTATCTCGATCGAGAGGCCGCTCACGGCCGCATCGCCCAGACCGTTCGGGACGTGGCGGCGGGCCGCGCCGTGATCGAACCCGCCCTGATGGGAGCTCTCTTGCGGTACGTGGTCGACCGTCGCCGGCGCGAGAGTGCCGAGCTGCAACGCCTGGAGGTGCTCACCCGACGGGAGCGTGAGGTGTTCGAGCTGGCGGCAGCGGGGATGGACAAGCATGCGATCGCCGATGAGCTCACCATCAGCCCGGAGACGGCCCGGACTCACGTCGAGCGGGTCCTGGTCAAACTCGGGGTGCATTCCAAGGTGGAGCTGGCCGCCATCGCCGCCCGCTGCGGCCTGCTCCGAGGATCGAGGGAGGGAGCATGACCGCGTCCTGGCCGGATGACGCTCGCCCCCGCCGACGAGCGGGGGTGCTGGCCCGACGGGAGGGCGAGGACCTGGTCCTCTATCGACCCGGCTCGGAAAGCTTCAGCCAGCTCAACGCCAGTGCCGGGGCGCTGTGGGAGTTGTGCGACGGCGACACCACCACCGCCGAGATCGTGGCAGCCCTGACCGAGCTCACCGGCCGCCCCGCCGCCGAGATGCGAGCGTTGGTGACCGACACCCTCGACCGACTCGTCCAGTCCGACCTGCTCGATCGCTCAGGGACAGCAGAACCGGATTGAGCCGCCCTTCTGATTCTGGTTCGAGGCGTAACAGTTGGTGGCACATTTGATGGCCGACCACACCACCGTGCACGAGCCGGGAATGCCGATGGTCACACATCCGTCCGAATCGACCGCCGACGCCGAGAATCCCAGCGTCCCCCCGTGCGACTTCTGGTCGTAGGCGGGCAGCACGCAACCCGGAGTGTTGCCAGGGCTGGACTCCCACGCCGCTTCGTCGATCTCGTACTTGATGAAGTGGGTGACACCGTCGCACACCGCCAGCAGGGCGATGAACGAGAGATTGGTCTCGACCGGGCTGGTGGCGGCGGCGGCCGCCCGCGACATGCCGATGGTCTGCACCACCGGGCTTGCCCACAACATCGCCCCACCGACCGCCGCCCCCCGCTTCAGAGCCTCCCGGCGAGTCAATCCCTCCTGCTGGCTGTCCACGCGCGCCTCCTCCCGTTCCCCAAGTGTTCGCCACTTTGCGTGGTCGAGAATCTACCCACTCTTCGTGAGTGTGTAAATACGGTGTGCGTCGTATGCCGAAGGGATATACTCTCCGCCCCATGGCAGACCAACGGGTTGGGCCGCCGGCGGCGGAGCTGGTCGAGACCGAGATCGACGGCAACATCAGCCTCTACGCGCCGGGGCGGGAGCAGGTCACGATCCTCAACGGCAGCGCCAGCGACATCTGGCGACTGAGCGACGGCCAGCACACCCTCGATGAGATCGTCAGCCTGCTGGCCGCCGCCTATCGAGCCGACGAGCAGGCGATTCGGGCCGACGTGACGGCCACCATCGACCGCTTTCGGGCCGACGGCCTCTTCGGCGATGCGGATCCGACCTAAGCCGGGCTGAGGGGACCAGCTCGACGGCCTGGTCTGGGCCCACGACGCCTCCTACGCCTTGCTCGGCACCGCCTTCCGCGTACGGTCGACCGACCCGTCGGTGGGCCGGGCGCTGGCCCGCCTCCTGATGCCGTTCGCCACCCGCCGGGCCGTCCCCGGCTTCTTCACCTTCTCGCTGGTCGGCCCCGACCCGTCCGGCGACGGGCGCCACCGCCTGTATCGCAACTGCACCGCCATCCTGCGAGCGAACGGCTGGAGGCGGATCGTCGACCACCTGTTGGCCACCCTCAACACCGAGGCGGTAGCCGATTTCGACCCGTTCGCCGTCCACGCCGGGGTGGTGACCCTGGGTGAGCGGGCGTTCGCCTTTCCGGCCGACTCCGGAGTCGGCAAGACCACCTTGGCGGCGGCCTGTCTCCTGGAGGGGTTCGCCTACGCCTCCGACGAGGCGCTGTGCGTCTCCTACGACGATGCCCTGGTCTCGCCCTACCCGAAGCCGCTGGGGCTCTCGGCGTGGGCGCGCCGCCAGCTCGGACTTCCCGATCCGGACCTGCCCTGGCCGACCGGCGACCACGAGGCGCCATATGCGCCCGATGAGCTAGGGCCGGTGTCCCAGCCTCCCCTGCGGCTGGCCGGCATCCTGCTGC
>JBFGJL010000232.1:0-3749 GCA_041577235.1 Acidimicrobiia bacterium
ATGATGAGGAGGAGGAGGGTGAGGACCAGGACTGGGAGCAGGAGGTCGAACCCACCCGGGCGGCGGTAGAGGCGATGGCCGCCCCGGCCGATTCCGGCGCGGTGCCACCCCCACCCGTGGCCGCTCCTCCTCCCGTCGAACGTGCCGATCCGAGCAGGGTTGCCCCCGGAGGGGGACGATCCGGATGGGAGCGAGTGCGGGCCGCGCCCGAGCCGGCGCCCTCCCGGGATCGCTCCGACGAGCGCGAAGCCGCCACCGTCCTGACCGTTCCCCCCGCCGATCGGGCAGAGGAGCCGGCCCCGGTCTCGACGCCACCGGCTCCGGTCGCACCCGTCTCCTACCTGGACGATCCCACCGAGCAGCAGACCTACCGGATCCGGGCCATCGCCACCACCATCGCCGTCCTGGTGCTGATCGTCGTGCTGTTCTGGGCGTTGGGCCGGGTGGGGGACGCCTGGAGCAACATCTTCGGTTCCATCAAGGACATCACCTGAGCGAGCCGTCCCTCCCGCCTTCGGCGGCGGTCCTCCACCCCCGCCATCCCCCCGGCGTGCGGGAAGCCTTGCTGGACGTGCCGGGCGTCACCTGGATCGCACCCGACCGGCCGGAGGAGGTGCCCGCCCGCCTCGCCGACGGGGCTCCCATCCTCGTCTCCTACCTGTGGGAGGACTCGTTCCTCACCCCAACCCTCCGTTGGGTGCAGTCGGTCTCCGCCGGGGTCGAGCAGTTCCCGATCGACCGCCTGGCCTCGTCGGGAGTGACGCTGACCACCGCTCGTGGGATCCACGGACCGCAGGTGGCAGAGCACGCCTTCGCCCTGCTGCTGAGCCTGACCAGGAGGGTGGGCGAGGCCATGCGGGCCGTTCCCGCCCGGCACTGGCGACCCCGCATGGGCTACGAGCTGGCCGGGCGGACCCTGGGGGTGTTGGGCCTGGGAACGATCGGCGAGGAGATCGCCCGGCGCGGCGCCGGATGGGGGATGCGGGTGATCGGAACCAAGCGAGATCCGGCCAGCTACACGGGGGTGGCCGAGCTGGTGCTGGGACCGGAGAGCACCGTCGAGGTCTGCCGCCGCTCCCAGGCGGTGATGGTGGTGCTCCCGGCCGGAGCCGCCACCGACGGCCTGGTCGGGGCCGAGGCGCTGGAAGCCCTCGGAGACGGCTGGCTGGTCAACGTGGGCAGGGGGAGTGTCGTCGACGAGCCGGCGCTGATCCGGGCGCTGACCTCCGGCTCCTTGCGGGGCGCCGGCCTCGACGTGTTCGCCGAAGAGCCGCTACCTCCCTCGTCACCCCTCTGGGATCTCCCCAACGTGGTGGTCACCCCGCACATGGCCGGGCTGTCTCCCCACTACGGGCCTCGCCTCGCCGCCATCTTCGCCCGCAATCTCGCCGCCTTCGGCGGGGAAGACGGGTGGGTGAATCTCGCTTGAATGGTACCACCTAGAGTGGTATAACCATCACGGTGGGCGGCTGGAAGGCCGAGGAATCGGAGGAATCCATGAAGGGCCCCGAGGATTGGGATCCGGCCATGTTGGAGGAGTACCTCGCCGCTCAGGTGGTGGAGGTGGGTTCCGACCAGGTCCGCGACGTTCGCCAGCGGGTCATCGATCGCAATCGGATCGTGGTCGGCCTCGACCAGAGGGGGACACGGATCGATCTCCGTTCGACCCCCTGATCAGCGGCCGCCCGAGTCGTGCGCCCGCAGCCTCCTGAGCTCCGCCTCCTGGTAGCGGCGGCGCACCACCCACCGTTGCGGTAGGCCGACCCACAGACCGATCAACCCGATCAGGGCCGGCCCGTACCAGACCGAGGGTGGCTGGCCGACCGCCAGCGCCACTCCTGCCACCGTCAGGCCGGCACCGCCCAGGCCGATGACTCCCCACGAGATCCCTTCGACCAGACGGCGCCGGCGAGTCTTCCCGCCCCAGAGTCCCACGGCGGCTCCAGCCAGCCCCAGGAGGGACCCGGCGATGGCGCCCATCCAGGCCGAGCTGGAGGAGCTCCACCACACCCGAGTGGCGTCCTCGGCCGCCGCCCCCTGGAGATGGAGGGGTCCGATCCATACCGTTCCCTCCCCGGGCAGCACGGCGTTCAGCTCCAGTCGGGTCGGGGTGGGAGCCCCGTTGAGGAAGAACGGAAGCTGGAACGAGCGCCAGTCCGAGGTGCCGGAGATGCTCTGCAGAGGGCCCGCCTCGGCCAACGTGCGGGTGAAGTAGCGGCTGCCGTCGGGAAGCACCGACCACATCTCCAGGTAGGCGACTCCGGCGACGTTCTCGTATTTCACCTTGCCCACGACCGCGTAGCTGTCCCCCACCCGCGGCTCGGGGATGACGGTGAGGGCCACGAACGTCCCGCCGGCGCCGCTCTCGATCTGGAGCGCCGCTCCGTCGGGGGACCCGTCGGGAACCACCTCGGCTCCCGGTACCTCCCTACCGGTCCAATCGAGATCGGTGGCGAGGGCGGATCCGGGTACCGCCCACACCACCAGGGCGACGAGCCCACTAGCCAACCGCAACCGCATGCCGTTCCTCCTGGCGATAGACCTCCAACAACCGGGCAAACGTGGCGGCGTCGACATGACCGTCGGCATAGGCGGCTCGCAGCTCCCGCTCGAACGGGGTGGCGTCCGGCGCCTCGTCCAGCAGCTCCACCTTCTGGATCAGGCGGTCGAGCCGCAGGCGAACGGTGGGATAGGAGATCCCATACTGGCGGGCCAACTCCTTGAGTGTTCCCGAGGCCAGCAGAAACCGCTTCAAGAAGGCGATATCCTCGTCGCTGAGATGATCGATCCAGGCGGCCACGATCCAGTCGGCTTCCTTTTTATGTAGGTTGTCTTTCAGAATATTCACAATGAAACAGAAGTCAAGCTCTAACTTGGGCAAGGCAGGTGGCCGGAACCGAGCGAGGGGGATCCGACGTATACCAGTGGGGATATCGGATGATGAGACGGCCGAGTTGACCGAAGGACCGCGGCTCCTGCGCCGGTTTCGGGCGGGCGAGGCGGAAGCCGTGCGAGCGCTCTACCAGCGGTACGGCCGGGCGGTGTTCGCCATCGCCCTGCGAGCCCTGGGCGACCGCAGCCTGGCGGAGGAGGTGGTGCAGCAGACCTTTCTCCAGGCCTGGCGCGCATCCGGCCGGTTCGATCCCGATCGGGAGCCGGGGCCGTGGCTCTACGCCATCGCCCGGCGGGTGGCGGTCGACACCTATCGACGGGAACGCCGCCACCGCGATCTGGCCCGGGAGGACGAGCGTGAGATCGTCGCCCTGCCCCCGTCGTTCGAACGGACCTGGGAGGCATGGGAGGTTCGCACCGCCCTCGACAGCCTTCCGGAGGAGGAGCGGGCCGTCGTGCGAGCGACCCACTTCCTCGGGCTGACCCACGTGGAGACCGCCGAGCGTCTGGGGGTGCCGGTGGGAACCGTGAAATCGCGCTCGCACCGAGCCCACCGGCGTCTGGCCGGGTTGCTCGAGCACGTTCGGGAGGCAACGGCATGAGGTGTGAGGAGTACCGAGCGGCCCACCTGGCCGGCGAGTTGGGGCAGGAGCATCTGGCCCATCGGGCGTCGTGTACCGATTGCGAGGTGGCCGAGGCGAGCCTGGACGAGATGGCGGCGATGCTGGCCGCCCCCGACGTGTGGGACGAGCCCGATCCGGCTCTGGCCGAGTTGGTGGTGGCGACGATCGTCGGAGCTTCCGGGCCCGCCTGGCCCCGGCGCTCCGGCTGGTGGAAGGCGGCGGCGGTGGCGGTCC
>JBFGJL010000233.1:0-3747 GCA_041577235.1 Acidimicrobiia bacterium
GATCGTTCGCTGGGCCGGCGACTTGGGAATCGAGGTCGAGCTGACCGCTGCCGAACTGGAAGCGATCATCGAGCGGGTCTACCGGGAGGAGGCCGCTCCTTGGGACATGGTGATGCTGGGCTGGAACAACGCCGTGGACCCGGCCCTGCCCGACCTGGGGTTCTTCTTCGCCAGCGCCAATGACGCCGCCCTGGGCGGTGCCAACGCCACCGGATACAAGAGCCTGGAGTTCGACGGGTTGGTCGACGCCTGGGAATCGGCCACGACCCTCGAGGCAGCGCGGGAAGTGGTGTGGCAGATGGAGGGGCTGATCGCCCGGGACCTGCCCTACATCGTGTTGTACGACGTCCCCAAGATCGAAGTCCATCGGGGCGACGTCGTGTTCCCGGACGTTTCCCTGTACGGCGGCATCGAGTACCGGGCGGCCGATCTGCTCACGCTGCTCCGGATCGAGCGATGACCGAGCCCGCCGACTCGCGCCGGATCTTGACCCTTCCCAACCTGGTGTCGGTCCTCCGCCTGCTGGCTGTTCCCGTCTTCCTGTGGTTGTTGTTCGATGATCGGGTGGCGGCCGCAGGCCTGATGCTGCTCGCCATCGGCTGGACGGATTGGATCGACGGTGTGCTGGCCCGCCGGCTCGACCAGGTTAGCGAGCTGGGGAAAGCGCTCGATCCGGTGGCCGACCGGCTCGCCCTGGCCGCAGCCCTGGTCGGGGGGTGGGTGACCGGGGTGCTGCCGGTGTGGCTGGCGGCGGCGCTGTTGGCACGGGAGGTGGTGGTCGGAATCGGGGCGGCGGCGCTGGCCCTGCGACGGGGAGAGAAACTGGAGGTCCGCTACCTGGGCAAGCTGGCCACCTTCCTGCTCTACGGGGCCATTCCGTCCTTCTATCTCGCTGCCGCCGGCGTCGCGCCGGCCTTTTTCGAGCCGGCCGGCTGGGTGTCCGGCGTGATCGGAACCGGGCTCTACTACGTGGTGGGCGGGCAGTATCTGTGGGAGATCGCCGGACGGCTGCGGAGGCCGGGGCGGGTTAGGCTCTGACCGGCACGAAGGCGACGACAAAGGAGATGCCGTCGATGAACGTCCCCGACGACAGGCGCTACACGGAGGACCACGAATGGGCCATGACCGTCGACGGGGATCGTGTCCGGATCGGCATCACCGACTACGCCCAGGACGCGCTCGGCGACGTCGTCTACGTCGAGCTGCCGGAAGTCGGCAAGACGGTGACCCGAGGCGAGACGCTGGCCGAGGTGGAATCGACGAAGTCCGTGGCGGACGTCTACGCCCCGGTGGGCGGCACCGTGGCCTCGGTCAACGAGGCGCTGGGAGAACACCCCGAGCTGGTCAACTCCAGCCCCTATGAGGAGGGATGGTTCCTCGAGCTGAGCGAAGCGGCCTCGGCCGACCTCTCCGAGCTGCTCGACGCCGCCGCCTACCGCGCTCTCACCGAGGACTGAGCACAGGGCGCACAGGGCGGGGTCTGCGTCGGTGGTGCCAACTACCATGGCGCCATGCAGTGCCCCCATTGCCAGGCGGACGTCAGCGCCGGCACCGAAATCTGTCCCGCCTGTGGCGTCCCCATCGAGGCGGAGCCCACCCTCACCTATGTGCCGGTGGCGTCCAGCGCCCATCCCAGCCTCACCCCCGACGAGGCGAGCCATGTACGTGGGTTCAGGGGCCATGCCCTGGTGGTCGAACGGGGGCCGCGGGCGGGAATGACCTGGGTGCTGGCGCCCGGCCGGATCACCGTGGGCCGCCATCCGGACGCAGACATCTTTCTCGACGACATCACCGTGTCGAGGAAGCACTGCAGTTTCACGGTCGAGGGCGAACACGTGTCGGTGCAGGACGAAGGGTCCACCAACGGGACCTACGTGAACGGCGACCGGGTCGATCAGGCCGAGTTGGGTCCCGGCGACGAGGTGATCATCGGGAAGTTCCACCTCATCGTCGCCCATGGCGATGAGTGACTCGGGTGCGCTGACCATCGGCGAGGTCATCAACCTCCTCAAAGGCGAGTACCCGGACGTGTCCGTATCGAAGGTCCGCTTCTTGGAGAGTCAAGGCCTGATCCGTCCCTCCCGGTCACCCTCCGGCTACCGGCAGTTCCACCACGACGACCTCCAGCGGCTGCGGTTCATCCTCAAACAGCAACGCGACCACTTCCTACCCCTGAAGGTGATCAAATCGCGGCTCACGATGTGGGAGCGAGGCGAGGATGCCGGCGTCGACGAGCCGCCCCCTTCAGCCATCACCGGACTGGACGCCCGCCAGCGCACGATCGCCCGCGACGAGCTGATCGGGCAGACCTCTCTCACGTCCCGCCAATATCGAGACCTGGTCGAGCATGGGATCCTCAAGCCGGACGAAGACGGCAACCTGCCGGCAGAGTCGATCCAGATCGCCGAGGAGGCGCTGCGCCTGTTCGAGCATGGACTGGAGGCGCGCCATCTACGAGCCGTTCGCCTGGGAGCCGATCGCGAAGCCGACATCCTCGATCAGCTCACCGCTCCTCTCCGACGCAACCGAAGCCCCGAGGGTCGTCGGATCGCCCTCGACACGCTGCAGGACTGTGCCGACGCCCTGCAGCGGCTCCACGCCGCCTTGCTGCGCCACGATCTGAAGACCATCCTGGGCCGCTGAATGGGCAGAATCCGATTCATCGCCGCCGTCGCCGCGCTCGGCCTGGCCGGCTCGGTGCCGGGATGGGCGGCACCCGTTTCGGCAGCCGCGCCCGGGTTGGCGGCTCGGGCGGAGCCGCCCCCCGATGTCACCGCCACCTCCTGGATCCTCTACGACGACACCTTCGGGGTGGAGATCGGATCCCACAACGCCGACATCCGGCGTCCGATGGCGTCGACCACCAAGATCATGACCGGCTTGGTGGTGCTGGAGCGGGCGCGGCTCACCGACCGGGTCACCATCAGTGTGGGCGCCACCGAAGCGGGCGAATCAGAGGTCGGTCTCGAGCCCGGAGAGGTGTGGACGGTGCGCCAGCTCCTGGTGGCTCTGCTGGTGGAGTCGGCCAACGATGCAGCGGTGGCGCTGGCCGAATTCGTGGGTGGATCGGTGGAGGGGTTCGCCGACCTGATGAACGACACCGCCGAGCGTTTGGAGTTGCGCAACACCCGCTACACCAACCCGCACGGCCTGGACGAAACCGGCCAATACACCTCGGCCCGCGACCTTCTCGAGCTCTCGAGAGTGGCGATGGAGGAGCCCGTGTTCGCCGAGCTGGTGGCGACCAGGGTGGCCGGCCTGCCCGCCACCCCCGAGGGAGACGCCCGCCGGGCCCGCACCACCAACCAGTTGCTGGGTGCCTTCCCGGGGGCGATCGGGATCAAGACCGGATACACCGATCTCGCCAAGCTGGTGTTCGCGGCGGCAGCCGAGCGGAGCGGGCGCCGGCTCTACGCAGTCGTCATGGGATCGGACAGCCATTTTGCCGAGGCCGCTGCTCTCCTCGAGTACGGATTCTTCGAGTACGGACTCGTCCGGCTGGTCGATGCCGGCACCACCTACTTGGAGAGGAGGGTGGGGGACCAGGTGCTGCCCTATGCCGCCGGCGCTGCCTTCGACGCCTACCTGTCGCGCGACGAGGCGGAAGGGGTTCACCTGACCCCCGACTTCGATGGCGAAGAACCGGTGCTGGTCGTGGGCCTGCCGGAGCGGGAGCTCGCCCGGCTGGAACTCGACGGCCAGGTGAGTCCGGGCCTGCCCACGCTCCGAGATGCCTTCGCCTGGGCC
>JBFGJL010000234.1:0-3745 GCA_041577235.1 Acidimicrobiia bacterium
GACCTCGACCGCCTGATCGACCGGCTGAACGAGAACCACGAGGTGGACGGCATCCTGGTCCAGCTTCCCCTCCCCGAGGGGCTGTCCAGCGAAAAGGTCATCTCGGCCATCGATCCCGGCAAGGACGTCGACGGCCTCCACCCCCACAATCTGGGGAGGCTGGTGCTGGATCGCCCCTTCCTGGCGCCCTGCACGCCCAGCGGCACCATGCGGATCCTCGCCCACTACGGCATCGAGACCACCGGCCGGGAGGCGGTGGTGGTGGGGCGCTCCTACCTGGTGGGACGGCCCCTGGTCATGTTGCTGGCGGCGCGGGGAGCCGACGCCACCGTCACCATCGCCCACTCTCGCACCGCCCAGCTGACGGAGGTCGCCCGGCGGGCCGACATCCTGGTGGCGGCGGTGGGGGTGGCGCGGTTGATCGGGCCGGAGGCGGTCAAGCCGGGGGCGACGGTGATCGACGTGGGGATCAACCGGACCGATGACGGGCTGGTGGGGGACGTCGACTTCGAAGCGGTGCGGCAGGTGGCGGGTGCCATCACCCCGGTGCCGGGCGGGGTGGGACCCATGACGGTGGCGACCCTGATGGCCAACACGGTGACCGCCGCCGAAGCCCGCATGCGATAATCCGCCGGCACCCGAGACAGGAGTCACCGATGGCGGCCATCACGATGGGACCGGACGGGCTGGTGGTGCCCGACAACCCGACCCTGCCGTTCATCGAGGGAGACGGCATCGGGCCCGACATCTGGGCTGCCGCCAACCGGGTGTTCGACGCGGCGGTGGAACGGGCCTACGGGGGCGCCCGCAAGGTGGAGTGGGTGGAGGTCCTGGCCGGGGAGAAGGCCCATACCGAGACCGGCTCCTGGCTGCCCGACGAGACCGTCCAGGCCTTCCGGGATCACCTGGTGGGAATCAAGGGCCCCCTCACCACCCCGGTCGGGGGCGGGATCCGCAGTCTCAACGTGGCGCTCCGCCAGACCCTGGATCTCTTTGCCTGCGTCCGCCCGGTCCGCTGGCTGCAGGGAGTTCCCTCCCCGGTCCGCCAGCCCGAGCTGGTCGACATGATCATCTTCCGGGAGAACACCGAGGACGTCTACGCCGGCAAGGAGGTGGAGGCCGGCACCGATCGAGCCGAGCATCTCCTCGCCTTCCTGAAGCGGGAGTTCGACTGGGAGATCCGGCCCGACAGCGGCATCGGGATCAAACCGGTGTCGGAGACCGGCTCGAAGCGGCTGATCCGGGCTGCCATCCGCTACGCCCTCGACAACGAGCGGTCATCGGTCACGCTGGTCCACAAGGGCAACATCATGAAGTTCACCGAGGGCGCCTTCCGAAGCTGGGGCTACGAAGTGGTGCGGGAGGAGTTCGCGGACGTGGCGGTGGCGTGGGAGGACTGCGGCGGCAAGCCGGGGGACCGTCTGCTGGTGAAGGACGTGATCGCCGACGCCATGCTCCAGCAGGTGCTCACCCGGCCGGCCGAGTACGACGTGATCGCCACCCTCAACCTGAACGGTGACTATCTGTCCGATGCGCTCGCCGCCCAGGTGGGCGGGATCGGGATCGCTCCCGGCGGCAACATCAACTACGAGACCGGCCACGCCGTGTTCGAGGCCACCCACGGGACCGCCCCCAAGTACACCGGCCAGGACAAGGTCAATCCGGGGTCGATCATCCTGTCGGGCGAGCTGATGTTCCGCTATCTGGGGTGGCGGGAGGCGGCCGACCTGATCGTGCGGGCGATGGAGGCCACCATCGCCGAGAAGATCGTCACCTACGACTTCGCCCGCCTCACCGAGGGGGCCACCGAGGTGAAGACCTCCGAGTTCGGAACCGCCATCATCGAACGGATGGGCTGACCGGATCCGGTCGACTTGACCTCGAGCGCCGGACCCGTGGGTGCGGTCGAGGTCACCACAAGACCACGTAGGTGAGGACCGGCTCCTCGGGTGCCGACCGAAAGCCGATGGCGGTGCGGAAGTCCCACAGCTCCACCCAGAAGGCGACCCCGTCGCGGCGGGTGAAAGAACCGGCGTAGCGAGGGAGGCGCTCGTCCTCGACCCGGAGGAGGGCGCCCAGCAGGTCCCGGTCGAGCAGCCGGCGCTGTACCTCGGCCGCCAGCGAGGCATGGTCGGGCGAGTCCAGCGGCAGCGAGAAGTACATGGGCTCGGCGTGCTGGAACCCGACTGCCGCCTGAGCCAGCCGGTCCTCGTCGTAGACCGGCTGGCGCGACAGGACCTCGGTGGCTCCGGCCGGGGCCCAGGGCTTGCCGGCCGCCAGCTGGTCGGCCTCCGCGTCGAGCCAGCGCTCCACCCATCGCACCCGGCCTTCCGGAACGAGGTCGGCCTGGCCGAGCGCCACCAGGGCCACCGCCTCGGCCATGTCCTCGCCCGGTGACTGGGCGCCGTAGGAGGTGGACGGAATCTGGCCCGATGCCAGCGTCCAGCTGGGGCGGAGGGGATCACCCGACATGTTGGTCCAGCCGTTGTCCTCGGCGAACGAGCGGACCAGACCCGAGCCGACGGTCGGGTCGACCGACTCCACCCGACCCGCCAGGGCGGCGTCGATGTAGTCGGCGTCGAGCGTATAGAACTGGGCGATGTGGGCCAGCTCGTGGAGGTAGGCACGAGCCAGGTCGAAGCGGGTGGAGGTTCCGTCGGAGATGGCGAACACACGGTCGATGAGGAACACGTCCGGTCCCTTGGAGAAGGCCAGGGCGGCGGGATGGAGCTCGCCGGCGTCGGCCTGGTGGACCCGCACGACCGCCCGGGGAGAGGCCACCGCCGCCAGTGCCTCCGGGACCTCCGCCAGCGCCCCCTCGATGAGAGCCAGCTCGCCCGGGACCGGCCGGGTTCCCACCCCCAACACCTCGACTCCGCCCATGATCCGCTGCCAGTCGGGATCCTCCACGGCCGGCGAGCCCAGCTCGGATTGGAGCTGGAGGTCGAACAGGTCGTAGTCCCCCGATTGCCCGGTGCGGCTGCCGCCGGCCGGCTGGACGCAGGCACTCGAAGCCAGCAGCAGAGCGGCCAGGGAGGCGAGGAGGCGGATTCGCATCCGGACTTGATAGCAGAACGGTCTCGCTGTGGCCCCGGCGGGGGCGACGGCCACCGCCGCTAGCCTGACCGGTGAGGCGCACAAGGAGTGAGGGCCATGCGAAGGGTGACCGTGGTGGGGGCGGGGAAGTACGGATCGACCACCGTCCAGCGGCTCGCCGAGGCCGACCTGGTCGACGAAGTGGTGATGACCGACATCGTCGAGGGCCTTCCTCAGGGCCTCGCCCTCGACATGAACCAGGCCCGGCCGGTGGAGCGCTACCGGACCCGGGTGGTGGGCACCAACGACTACGCCGACACGGCCGGCAGCGAGGTGGTGGTGATCACGGCCGGGTTTCCCCGCAAGCCGGGCATGTCCCGCATGGACCTGCTGGAGGCCAATGCCAAGATCGTCAAGGGGGTCACCGAGCAGGTCATCACCCAGTCCCCGGAGGCGGTGCTGATCGTCGTCACCAACCCGCTCGACCACATGACCACCCTGGCCGCCGAAGTGTCCGGTCTTCCTCACGGCAAGGTGATGGGTCAGGCCGGGATCCTCGACACCTCCCGTTTCGTCCACTTCATCGCCGAGAAGATGGGGGCCGACATCTTGGACGTGGCTGCGCTGACGCTGGGCAGCCACGGTGAGACGATGGTGCCGGTGCCGTCCCAGTGCACCGTGTCGGGCAAGCCGCTCACCGAGCTGCTCA
>JBFGJL010000235.1:0-3697 GCA_041577235.1 Acidimicrobiia bacterium
CCCGGGGGCCGACCGGCTGGTACAGCACAGCCATCTCCGTTTCCCGGGGATCCGCAACGAGACCCTGCTGGTCACCCTCGACCAAGCCGGGCTGGCCGCCGCCGCCGGTTCGGCCTGCCAGTCGGGGGCCGCCACCGTTTCCCACGTGCTCACCGCCATGGGGATGACGCCGGAACAGGCCCGCCAGTGTGTGCGCTTCTCGTTCGGTTGGACCACCACCGCCGCCGACGGCCCCGCCGCCGCCGCTCTGGTGCTGCCCGCCCTGGAGAAGCTGTCGTGAAGGTGCTGGTGGCGATGAGCGGAGGGGTCGACTCGTCCGTGGCGGCGGCCTTGATGGTGGACGAGGGCCACGAGGTGGTCGGTGCCACCCTGAAGCTGTGGCAGGGTCCCAACGGGGAGGCCCCCACCGCCGGATGCTGCACCGTGGCCGATGCCGAAGACGCTCGCCGGGTGGCGGCGGCGCTCGACATCCCCTACTACGTGCTGGACTACACCGACGATTTCGAAGCGGGGGTGGTCAACCGCTTCCTGGGTGAGTACCGGGCGGGCCGCACCCCCAACCCCTGCATCGAGTGCAACCGCACGGTCAAGTTCTCCCGGCTCATGGACCAGGCCGCCCAGTTGGGCTGTGGGGCGGTCGTCACCGGTCACTACGCCCGTATCCGCCGCGCCGGGGGAAGGTGGCGGCTGCTGCGGGGGATCGACCGGGACAAGGATCAGAGCTACGTGCTGTCGATGCTGACGCAGGCGCAGCTGGCCCGAGTGCGGTTCCCGGTGGGGGAGCTGACCAAGGCCGAGACCCGGGGGATGGCCGCTTCGCTCGGATTGCGCACCGCCCACAAACCAGACAGTCAGGACATCTGCTTCGTCGGGTCGGGCGACTACCGGGCGTTCCTGCGGCGCTTGGACCCGGCCGCCGCCCGCTCCGGCCCCATCGTCGACCGGTCCGGCGGGACGGTCGGGGCGCACCGGGGGGTGGTCGATTTCACCGTGGGGCAGCGGCGTGGTCTCGGGGTGGCGGTGGGCGAACCCCGCTATGTGGTCGAGCTTCGACCGTCCAGCGCCACCGTGGTGGTGGGAAGCAGGGAGGACCTGGCGGTGGCCGGGTTCGAGCTGGCCTCGGTGTCGTGGGTGGCGGGACGGCCCCCCGCCGACTCCCGGCTGGAGGTGCAGGTGCGGGCCCACGGAGCGACCACCCCGGCCGTCCTGACCGAGCTCGATCCGGTGGTGGTGCGGCTGCCGGAGCCGGTCGAGGCCGTGGCCCCCGGACAGACCGCAACCTTCTACCGGGACGAGGAGGTCCTGGGCGGAGGGGTAATCGCCCGGACCATGCGCTGACCCCGCCGCTGCCCGGCTGCGAAGATGGCGAGACATCATGAGCGATCCGGCCCGAGCCATCGAGGATCTGCGGCGGCAGATCCGTCACCATGCCCGTCGCTACTACGTGCTCGACCAGCCCGAGATCTCCGACGCCGAGTACGACACCCTCCTGCGGGAACTGGCCGACTTGGAGGCGGAGCACCCCGAGTTGGTCACAACCGACTCCCCGACCCAGCGGGTAGGGGCTCCGCCGGAGGGGCTCTTCGCTCCGGTCGTCCATCGCCAGCGGCTGTTCTCACTGGACAACGCCGAGTCCGAGCACGACCTGGAGGCGTGGGAGGGGCGGGTGGTTCGGCAGCTCGGTGAGGTGCCGGATGGATATGTCTGTGAGCTGAAGATCGACGGACTGGCGGTGGCCCTCACCTACGAGGACGGACGTCTGGTGCGCGGCGCCACCCGGGGCGACGGAACCACGGGGGAGGACGTGACCGCCAACCTCCGTACCATCCCCTCCATCCCGCTCCGGTTGCTGGGTGATCCGCCCGCGGTGTTGGAGGTACGGGGCGAGGTCTACATGCCCTTCGGTGCGTTCGAGGAGCTCAACCGCCGGCAGTTGGAGGCCGGGGAGCGGATCTTCGCCAACGCTCGCAATGCCGCCGCCGGCTCTGTGCGCCAGAAGGACCCGCAGGTCACGGCCGGGCGCTCGCTGGGCATCTGGATCTATCAGGCCGGGGCGATGGAGGGAGGGCCCGATCTCCAACGCCACAGCGAGGTGATGGAATACCTGGCCGGGCTGGGCATGCGGGTGAATCCGGCTTCTGTGGCGGTGCCCGACCTTGCCGCGGCCAAGCTGTACGTGGCGGAGGCGGAGGCTGCCCGCCACGACCAGCCCTATCAGACCGATGGGGTGGTGGTGAAGGTCGACTCACTCGCCGCTCAGGCGGTGCTGGGCTACACCGCCAAGGCACCCCGCTGGGCGATCGCCTACAAGTTCCCTCCCGAAGAGCAGGTCACCCGGCTCGTGGACATCATGGTCAACGTCGGCCGGACTGGTGCCGCCACCCCGTTCGCGGTCCTGGAGCCGGTCTTCGTGGGGGGTGCCAATGTGGGGTTGGCGACCCTCCACAACGAAGACGAGGTGCATCGCAAGGACGTCCGGATCGGGGATCAGGTGATCGTGCGGCGGGCGGGCGACGTGATCCCGGAGGTGGTGGGTCCGGTGGTGTCGGTACGGGCCGGGGGCGAGCGGATCTGGCACATGCCCGACCGCTGTCCCTTCTGCGGACATCCCATCGTCCGGCCCGACGGGGAGAAGGTGGCGCGCTGCACCGGCGGGCTCGAGTGTCCCTCCCGCCTGCGGGAGTGGCTGTTTCATTTCGCCTCGCGGGGAGGTATGGACATCGAGGGGTTGGGCTATCAGACCATCAACCTCCTGATCGACGAGGGCCTGATCTCCGATCCGGCCGACATCTTCACGCTCCGTCCCGAGCAGTTGCTGGGGTTCGAGGGGTGGGGGGAGGTGTCGGTGGGCAACCTGATGGCGGCGATCGACGCCGCCCGCGACCGGCCCATTCACCGGCTGCTGGTGGCGCTGGGCATTCGCCATGTGGGTGGCACGGTGGCCCGGGTGCTCGCCCGCCGGTTCCGTAGCCTGCCTGCCCTGCTGGCCGCCGGCGAGGAGGAGCTGGCCGCGACCGAAGGTATCGGGCCGATCATCGCCCGATCGGTGCGAGCCTGGGCCGACGACCCGGCCAACACCGGTCTCATCGAGCGGCTGGGGGATGCGGGGGTGCGGCTGGCGGATCCGGAGCCGGACACCGGCGTTCCCGCCGACCTGCTGGCCGGGATCACGCTGGTGATCACCGGCACCCTCACCTCCTACGGGCGAGAGGAGGCCAAGCTGGCGGTCGAACAACGGGGCGGCAAGGTCACGTCCTCGGTGTCGGCGCGGACGGCGGCGGTGGTGGTGGGAGACTCGCCCGGGGCGGCCAAGCTCTCCAAGGCGGGCGAGCTGGGCGTTCCCACCTTGGACGAGGCCGGCTTCAAGCGGCTGCTGGAGGAGGGTCGATCGGCCTTGCCGGCGGAAGGCTGATCCCGGCTCAGTAGACCCGGAAGCTCCACTCGTATTCACCCGGGTCGGGCAGCCCGGTCACCGTGTCCCATCGCACCAGTACGCGGTGTTCGCCCGGCGACCAGTCCAGCAGCTCCGGTTGAGAGCGAGGGTCCCAGCTGACCACTCCGGTTCCCTCCACGAACTGGACCGACTCCTCGGGGATACGCAGGTCGTCAACGAACAGCTCGACCCGGTACCCCACCGGCAGGTCCACCTCGATGCGGGTCTGGCGGGGCACGGAGTCGCCCTCCTGGGGATGGATCG
>JBFGJL010000236.1:0-3695 GCA_041577235.1 Acidimicrobiia bacterium
AACCCTCGTCCACCAGGTAGCGCCGCAGCGCCGCGTAGTCGCGGTGGAACATCTGCAAGACGAAGTTGACCTGGCGCTCCGGGTAGCGGAGTCCCGGTTCGAACTCCTGTGCCAGCCGTTCCAGCACGACCTTGCGTTTGGTGTGCTGGGCCGGGATCCGCTCGAGCCGGGCCCCGGTGAAGAACCGGCGCAGGACGTCGGCCTCGGCCGGTGACCACGGCCCGGACGTGACCTCCTCGGCGGCCGGCTCCACCTGGGGAAGGGCTGCTCCCAGTCTCTGCAGCACCCGCCGGTCGAGCCGGCCCTGGGAGGTGAGAAGACCCACCTGTTCGAGCTTGGCGTAGTGCCCGAGCAGCTTCTTGCGGCTGATGCCCAGCTTCTCGGCCAGGTCGTCGACGTCGACCGCGCCGACGGCGGCGTGGCCGAGGATGGCCAGTCGCTCGGCGTCCAGGGTGAGGCCGAGATACTCGGTGGGCTCGATCACCCCATCGAGTCTACGTGGAGGGCGGGTCCAGGGGGCGGGGGGCTAGCCTGCGGCGGTGGCTCCGGACACCTTCACCCACACCACGGTGGTGGCGGCGGCGCGCCCCAGGGTGTGGGACTCGCTCCAGGATCCGGAGGTGTGGGGGGAGATCGGAGGGGTCGACCGGGTCTTCGATCCGGTCCACGACCAGGACGGTGTGCTGCGCCGCTACGGGTTCCTGGTGACGGTCGGAGGTCGTGGACACCAGGGACATGCCGAGACCACCGAAGTGGTCGCCCCCGAGCGGATGGTGGTGGCGGTGACCACCGCCGAGCTACGGGGAGGCATCGCCGTCGAGCTGGGCGACGCCGACTCGCAGGCGACCCGGATGTCGGTGCTCTTGTCGCTGGAGGCAACCGGGTTCCTCACCTCGCTGCTGCTGCCGGTGATCGCCCGGGCGGTGGGGTCGGGACTCCCCCGCCACGTCGAGGATTTCGCCCGGCGGCTCGAGCGAAGCTGAGGTCAGGGACCGGGAACGTCCGTCGCCGCTCGGATCCGGGCGGCCGCTTCGGCCAGGATGTCCTCCACCGGCCGGGCCGGGTCCCGGTACAGGTCCGAGATGGCCTCGTCCAGGGGCGTCCACAGCTCGCCGACGGCGGGGAGGTTGGGGATGATCGTGCCGTCGGTCACCGAGCGCAGGAATCCGCCCACCTCCGGGGGAAGCTCCGCCCGCGCCGCCATCAGAGCGGGCACCCTCCAGTCGGCCAGCGCCAGCTCCGCCATCGCCGCCGGTTCGTTCGCCAGCCGGCGGAGGAGCTCCTCCGACAGCTCCTCCCGCCCGTTGGCCGCGGTCACGAAACCCTGAATCCCAACCAGCGGCCGAGCCGGATCCCGCCCTTCCCCGGGAAGGGCCGAGACGGCGAAAGGGGGACCGGCGTCCCGCGCCGGCGCCACGTGCCAGGGGCCCGCCACCAGGAAGGCCAGCTCGCTTCGGGCGAACTCGCCGGCCAGCTCCGGATATCCCGCCGGTCGACCCAGCACGCCGTCGGCCACCAGGCGGCGGATGAGACGGGCGCCCGCCACCGCCTGCTCGACCCCGAGATCGGCTACGTCCCAGGCGTCGCCGAACAGGTATCCCCCACCGGTGAAGAGCAGCCCGGCGTGGTGGAAGAAGTCTTCGGGCACGCCCAGGCATTGGTTCGGCTCCAGCGACCGGCACTGTTCGGCCAGTTCGGTCCACGTCGCCGGTGCCGTCGGGACCAGGTCGGTGTTGCGAAACAGGGCCACCGCCTCCAGGCCATAGGGCAGGCCATACAGGCGTCCGCCCACCGTGAAGCCGGCGAGCGCCCGGTCGTCCAGACCACCCGTTTCGAAGTCGAGCTCGGCCAGGTGACCGAGATCGGCCAGCCGGCCCACCGCGTCATGGGGAACCAGCAGCACGTCGGGTAGGTCGCCGGCATCCTCGGCGATCAGGGCTCCGGCCAGCGACTCTGCCACCGACCGGGTCTCGACGGTCACGCTCACGCCCGTCGCCGCGCCGTAGGCCTGTCCGATCTCGGCCAGCGGCGAGGCTCGCAACTCATCCACCACGATGGTCAGCCGGTCGGCCGGGGGCGGAATCGTCGACGGCGGCGGCGCACCGGTGGTGGGTGGCCCGGAGGTGGCGGCGGTGGTGGTGGCGGCCGCCGAGGTGGGTGGGGGAGTGACCGGCGTGCAGGCCGCTCCCAGCAAGGAGGCCAGGGTCACGATGACGGCGGCGCGGTGGATGGGCATCTCGGGCGGCGAACTCTAGGGCCGCGCCTGGAGCGGATTTCGTCTTTGTTCATCGCCCGTTCCGGACGGCGTCAGGGAACCGGTCGATGCTGGAGGGGTCCGGTTCGATGCGACGGACCGCCCGTCGCTCGAGGAGAGGAGCATCCATGACGAAAGCCAGGAGAGCACTGATCGGCGGTGTCGCCATCGCCCTGTTGATGGTGGCCGTCGGGCCGGGGGCGGCCGCCGACCCGCCCACCGCCACCTACGAGGTGACGATCGCCAACCTGACCAACGGCCAGTGGCTCACGCCCCCGTTGGCGGCCACCCACGACCGGTCGGTCGAACTGTTCGATGTCGGCGCTCCGGCCGGGTTCGGCCTGAAAGAGGTGGCCGAGAACGGCAACCTCACCCCCCTCTACGAGGCGCTGACTGCCGACCGCCACGTGGCCGACGTGGTGATCGCCGTGGCCGGCGACCCCCCACCCCTGGCTCCCGGCCAGCGGGTGACGTTCGAGATCACCACCGAGCGGGGCGCCAAGTGGCTCTCCTACGCCTCGATGTTGATCTGCACGAACGACG
The DNA here is from genome assembly GCA_041577235.1 of Acidimicrobiia bacterium. Lineage (GTDB taxonomy): Bacteria > Actinomycetota > Acidimicrobiia > Spongiisociales > DATADW01 > JBFGJL01. The sequence goes on from JBFGJL010000236.1 coordinate 2,798, forward strand.
GGTTCACCGGCGTGGACGCCCTGCGGCTGCCCGGTCGGGTCGGTTCCTCGGCCACCGCCCGCACGCTCGCCTACGACGCCGGTAGCGAGATCAACACCGAGTACCTCGGGGACATCGTTCCGCCCTGTCCGCTCCTCACCGGCGTCGTCTCGTCGGTGGATGGATCGGGTGTGTCCGATCCCGCCCTGGCCGAAGGGGGTGTGGTCCACCGCCACGCCGGCATCGTCGGAGCCGGCGGCGCCGACCACCTGGTGGCCGGAGTCCACGGCTGGGACGTCACCCGCCCGGTGGCGGCCATCAAGGTCACCCGGATCGGCTGATCCGCCAACGCCCGAGCACCGCCCGGCCGATCTCGGCCGGGCGGTGACGCGCCGCCGGGCGGACCGAGTAGCTTGGATCTGCGGGCTGGGACCGGCCACAGGGGGTTCCTGATGCCTGCCCGCACCCGCTACATCGTCACCTTCAAGCCCAAGGACAAGCGTTCCGCCAAGGTCAAGGACAAGACCGAGGTCTTCACCGCCGCCGTCGACCAGGACTTCGAGTTCCTGACCGCCGCCGACACCACGTCGGGCCGGGCCACCCCCTCCCGCTTCGAGGCCGACGAGGTCGCCTACGACGTCAACGAGTACGAGGCTCCGATCGTGATCGCCTCGCTCACTCCTGAGCAGGCCAAGGCGCTGGAGAGTGACCGCAACGTGGCCCGGGTGGAAGAGGACGGGGAGATGTACGCCCTGGGTATCGCGGTGGAGGGGCAGCCGGCCGTGACCGAGGAGACCATTCCGGCCGGGGTGGCCCAGATCAAGGCACCCCGCGGCTGGGAGTGCTCACGGGGCAAGGCCATCAAAGTGGCGGTGCTGGACACCGGCATCGACGACACCCACCCCGACCTGGCCGCCAA
>JBFGJL010000237.1:0-3681 GCA_041577235.1 Acidimicrobiia bacterium
GCCGACCCCCGGTCGGTGCCGGGCGCCCGTTTGCTCGGTGAGATCTCGTTCGAGGAGATGCTGGAGATGGCGGCCTCCGGCGCCCGGGTGCTGATGGCGCGGTCGGTGGAGTTCGGCCGCCGGTTCAACATCCCGATTCGGGTGGCCTCCTCGTTCGACGAGGGCGAGGGGACCTGGGTGAAGGAGTCGACCATGGAGCAGGCAATCATCAGCGGGGTGGCCCACGACACCTCGGAGGCCAAGGTCACGGTCCACGGCGTCCCCGACCGCCCCGGGGTGGCGGCCGCCTTGTTCGAGCCGATGGCCGCCCAGGGGGTCAACGTCGACATGATCGTCCAGAACGTCGGCAGCCACGGCCGCACCGACATCTCGTTCACCGTGCCCAAAGCCGACGCCGAGACCGCCCGCCGGGTGGCGACCACGGTGGCCGATGCGATCGAGGCCGAGGGGGTGGACGTGGACGTGGCCGTCGCCAAGGTCTCCCTGGTCGGCGCCGGCATGAAGTCCCATCCCGGGGTGGCCGCCAGGGTCTTTCGGGCATTGGCCAACGACGGCATCAACATCGAGATGATCTCGACCTCCACCATCCGCATCTCCTGCGTGGTTCGAGCCGACCAGGTGGAACAGGCGGTTCGCACCCTTCACGACGAGTTCGACCCGCCGTTGATCGAAGGCGAGGTGGGGGCGTGACCGAGCGGCACGTCGCCATCGTCGGGGCCACCGGTGCGGTGGGCCGCACGATGCTGTCGATCCTGGAAGAGCGGGATTTCCCGGTCGCCGGCCTGCGCCTGCTGGCCTCCCCCCGGTCGGCCGGGGACAAGATCGAGACCCGCTGGGGAGAGGTGGAGGTGGAGGCGCTGGACGGGGCCGACCCCACCGGCATCGACGTGGCGTTGTTCTCGGCCGGCGGCGACCGATCACGACAGTTCGGGCCCGCCTTCGCCCGCACCGGCGCGGTGGTGGTGGACAATTCGTCGGCCTTTCGGATGGACCCGGACGTTCCGCTGGTGGTGGCCGGAGTCAACGATCACGCCGTCGCCCGCCATCGGGGCATCATCGCCAACCCCAACTGCACCACCATGGACCTGTTGATGGCGGTGGCTCCCCTCCATCGGGCGGCCGGCCTCCGGTCGATGGTGGCGACCTCCTACCAGTCGGTGTCCGGTTCGGGACGGAAGGGAATCGAGGAGCTGCGTCGCCAGATCGAGGCGCTGGCGGCCGATCCGGAACGGCTGGTCGAGGGCGGCTGGGTCGATCCGGGCGGTGACCTCTACGTTCGCCCGATCGGCTTCAACGTGATCCCCTTTGCCGGCTCCGCCACCGAGCGGGGCTACACCGACGAGGAGTGGAAGCTGGTCAACGAGAGCCGCAAGATACTGGAGCTGCCCGATCTCTCGGTCGAGCCGACCTGTGTACGGGTTCCGGTGATGGTCGGACACGGGATCGCCGCCACGCTTCGGTTCGACCGGCCGCTGGGTGCCGCCGAGGCACAGGCTCTCCTGGCCGAGGCGCCCGGGGTCGACCTATGGACCGATCGGGTGCCGACTCCGCTCGATAGCGCAGGTGCCGACGCGGTCCTGGTGGGACGGGTCCGCGACACGGTTGGAGAGGAAGGCGGCGTCAACCTCTGGGCTGTTGGCGACAACCTCCGCAAGGGTGCAGCCCTCAACGCGGTGCAGATCGCCGAACTGCTCCCCTAACGCGTTCACCGTCCAGCGCAGTCGCAGCCACAGCGGCAAACCGCCCTCGCTGGCCGCCACCCCCGTCTTGGGCTTGGGGGGAGGGGGCGTCGCCGCGGGACTGGCGGCAGGGCGAGGGGCCGGTTCGCTGGCGGTCGGCTGGGCCGGTGCTTTGCTCGGGGCCGGTTCCGATCCTCCCGAGCTGCCGCCCGACCCGGCTCCGCAGAACACGACGGAGACGTAGACGGTCCCGTCCCCCGCCACCGCCCGTCCGGTCCCCATGGAGCCCCAGCTGGGGTCGGTCAGGATGGCCCAGTGGCTGGGGCTGCCGCGGAAGCCGCCGAAGATGGCGGGTACGTCCGGTCCTCGCCCGACGATCTCGGCCACGCTGCCGCAGGTGCCCACCAGGCGGCCCAGACCGGTGTGCTGGAGCGACCCGATGCTGGCTTGGTGCTGGGCGGAGGCGACCGCCACCGACTCGGCCGCTCCGTTGATGGGAAGAGCGGCGCCGCGTGCACTCGCCACCGAGGAATCCACCTCGTCGGCGGTAGCGGGGATGGCCGTTCCCACCACCAGCGTCAGCGTGAGAACGAGCCCTACCAACCTTCGTGCAGTGGTGGGCACCGAGCAACCCTAGACGAACGTACCAGGTGTTCGCCACTTCACTTACAGTGGCAAGGAAGCTCCTGGCAGGAGGGACAGCCGGCGGCGTAGCGGCGCATGGCTTCTTCGAGATCGATCCCGGCCTGGTTGGCCAGCGAGGCGGTCCAGGCCAGCACGTCGGCGAACTCGTGGAGCTGACGTGCCTGCTCGCCCTTGCGCAACGCCTGGGCCAGCTCGCCCACCTCCTCGGCCAGCCAAGCCACTCCGGCTGCCAGACCCCGCCTTCGGTCGCGTTCGCCGTAGGTCTGCTCCATCAGCTCCTGCAGGTCCCGTAGGTGCATGCGTGGCCTCTCCGGACGTCGAGCGCGACCGTAGTCGGCTCCATGAGGCGGGAACCGATGCGGGTACCGTTCCGTCTCACGGGAGAGCGTTCAACGGGGTGGCCCATGCGAAGCCTGAGGCTGGTCGTACTGCTGGCAACGGTGGCCGCCGCTTGTGCTGAAGCGGGGTTGGAGGTCGACGGGGGGGTGGCGCCACCGCCGACCTCGTCGCTTCTCACCATCCCGGCCTGTGACGACGTGCCGAGAATCGCCGCGCCCGAGGGCGCCTACCGGCCTACTCCGATCTACGTGGCCAACGAGATGCCGGTGGAGGAGGTGCGCGCCTGGGCGGGCGGCCAACCGGGCTTCGAGGCAATCTGGGTCGATCGCCACCATCAGGGCTGGATCACGCTCGCCTTCAGCGAGGAAGCCGACGCCCGGCAAGCCGATCTGGCCGGCCAGTTTCCAGGTGTGGGGGTGGTGGCGGTGGCGGTGGAGTGGACCGCAGCCGAGCTCGAAGCCCTGCACGGGCGGGTCGTCGGGGAGCTGGAGACCTTCCTCACCGGCTTCGCCGTCGGGACCGCGCTGGACCGAGGGGTGGTGGCGGTCGAGGTGGGGGTGCTGACCGATGAGGTGCGGTCACAGGTGGAAGCGCGCTTCGCCGGGGAGCGTGTTTGCCTGGACGGAGGCGATCCTGCCACGCTGCCGGCGCCGGGCCCTCAACCGACGTCTGGCGACGGATGGCGCCTGGTGGCCGACGAGCCTCACGTGGGCGAGCCCTACCGAACCGGCATCGCCACCGATCCCGGCTCGCTGCGCACCCTCTGGGCGCGGGTGGGAGTCCCGGCACCCGTGCCCGAGATCGACTTCGACCGGGAAGTGGTGATCTGGTTCGGGGCCGTGTTCGGATCGAGCTGCCCCGGTATCCGGCTCGACGACGTGATCGTCGACGGCACCACCGTCTACGCCCTCGTCGTCCTGCCCGAGCCGCCGGCGATGTGCACCGCCGATGCCAATCCGCACGCCTACCTGGTGGCGGTGGAGCGATCGAAGCTCCCCCCAGGGCCCTTCGCCATCCA
>JBFGJL010000238.1:0-3678 GCA_041577235.1 Acidimicrobiia bacterium
CCAGCGGGACGGGAGATCGGGGCGACATCGGCCCCCTCACCTTCCCGCCCCAGGTCGCCGTCATCGACCGCCATCTCGACGACGCTCGCAGCAAGGGAGCTTCGGTGGTGCGAGGCGGCTCCAGCCGCCCGGCGGCGGGCGGAGGGATCTACTACGAGCCCACGATCGTGACCGGGGTGGACCACACGATGGACATCATGCGGGAGGAGACCTTCGGCCCGGTCCTGGCCGTGATGCGGGTGGCGTCCGAGCAGGCGGCCCTGGAGCTGGCCAACGACTCCTCCTACGGTTTGCACGGCTCGGTGTGGACCCGCAACACGCGTCGGGGGCTGGCGTTCGCCGAGCAGATGCGCACCGGCACGGTGGCCGTCAACGACGTCATGATGAATGTGGCCATCCCCGACCTTCCCTTTGGAGGGGTGGGCGAATCGGGCTACGGCTCGAACTGGGGACCGGAGGGGCTGCGGACGTTCTGCCATCCCCAGACCTTCACCGCCCCTCGCATCGCTCCACCCACCGAGTTGTGGTGGTTTCCCCGGCGGGTGGGCCCGCGCCTCTGGAAGCGGTACATCCGCACCTTCTTCCGACGGTGAGCTCGGACCGGCGGTGAACCTGAGCCGGCTGCTGATCGTCGGTGGTCTCCTGGCGGTGGGGCTGGGAGTGCTGCTCCACTATCTGCCGGGCGCCTTCAGCTGGTTCGGGCGGCTCCCCGGCGATCTCCGCTTTCGGGGGGAACGAACGACGGTGTTCATCCCGATTGGATCGATGATCGTGGTGAGCGTGGCGGTCAGCCTGCTGTTGGCGCTCATCGCCCGGCTGTTCGATCGATGACGGCGCTGGTCTCGGCTTCGTGGCTGCAGGCCCATCTGGCCGATACCGATCTGCGGATCGTGGACTGCCGTTGGTATCTGGAGGACGCCGGGCGGGGGCGGAGGGAATACCAGACCGAGCACATACCGGGGGCGATCTTCCTGGACTTGGAGACCGAGCTCAGCGACCCCGACCGCCCCGGTCGGGGAAGGCACCCCTTGCCCGATCCGGGCCGCTTCGCCGCCATGCTCGGCAGCCGCGGCATCGGCGACCAGCACCTGGTGGCGGCCTACGACTCGGCCGGCGGAGCGGTGGCCGCCCGGCTGTGGTGGATGTTGCGAAGCCTCGGTCACCGGCGGGTTCGGGTGCTGGACGGAGGCTGGACAGCTTGGATCGACAGCGGCGGAACGACCACCGACCAGGTGCCCGTGTATCCGCCCGCCCGTTTCAGCGGGGAGCCGGTCTTCCGGGGAACGATCGACCGGGACGAAGTGCTGGTTAGCCTCGGGCGCATCAGCCTGGTCGATGCTCGCGCCCCGGAGCGTTACCGCGGCGAGGTGGAACCGGTCGACCCGGTGGCCGGACACATCCCCTCCGCCCACAGCCGCCCGTACGCCGGCAACCTGGACGACCGAGGCCGTTTTCTCCCCCCGGAGCGGCTGGCCGAGCGCTTCGCCGGTCTCGACGACCGGCCCCTCGTCTCCTACTGCGGCAGCGGCGTCACCGCCTGCCACAACATCCTCGCTGCCCACCTGGCCGGTCTTCCCGAGCCCCGGCTGTACGCCGGCTCGTGGAGTGAGTGGGCCGGAGCGGGACTGCCGGCGGCGGTCGGCGCCGAGCCCGGGTCTCCCCCGGCGTGAGCGAGCAAACCTGGGATCTGGCCGACCTGGTCGAAGGAGGCGACCCCGACGCCCTGCTCCGGGCGGTCGACGGGCTCTGCGCGGCCCGATCCTGGGACGGTCTGGTGGAACTGGCCCAGCGGTGCCGGCAGGCGGTCGGGCGGGGACGCCAGTTGTGGGGGGTGGCCGAGCACATCGACTACCGGCTCGCTCTGGAGGCGCCGGGAGCGTGGGCGGGGCCGGCCGTGGTCGGCTCTCCGGCCCGGTTCACCCTCGGTCCCCTGTCGGAGGTGGCCGCCTCCACCCACTCCTGGGCGGAGCTGGGTCCGTATCTGCCGCCGTCGCACGCCACCACGATCACCGCCTATGAGCGGGTGGTGCGGGGCGAAGATCTCAGCGCCGCTCCCGGACTCGATCCCCATGTGTTGGAGATCCCCTTCCGGCTGGTGGAATGGGAGCCCGCCTACCCGGTGGCCAGCTACCACGCCGACCGGGCCGATTTCCCTTCGCCCGACCTTCCGGCCATGGCGGAGGTGAGTCCGACGCCGGCCCCAAGCCTGGATCACCCGGTGTCGGTGGAGGCCCTCCTCGCGCTGGTGGAGCCGTGGGCGAACGAGTCCAACGGACGGGTCGAGGCGTTGGCGGTGGAAGGCGACGCCCTCGCCGCGCTGGGAGCGCTGGGGGTGCGACGGGCTCGCCTGGCCGAGATCGGCTTGGATCTGGCCGCGGCTCTGATGGCCTGGGCCGGGGCGAGCGGCGGCGCCTATGGAAGGCGGCGGGGAGCAGCGGCCGGACGCTTCGCCACCTGGTGGGCGCTAGCGGCGGTGACCGGCCTGCTCGACCAGTGGCCGGTGGCGGCCGGGCACCTGGGGGAGGAAGCGGCCGGGCTGCGCTACTTCGCCTGGTCCGACCTGGTCCCCCCTTCGGGCTGGACCCTGCACCTGGCGATCGAGGATCCGGTCGGCGGCACATCGTGGGCGGTGGCGGCGGTCGATGCCCGCTGACCCGGCCTCAGGTGCCGGATTGGAGCCGGCGAGCGATGGTCAGCGTCGACCGGAGGGTGTAGGCGGCCGCTCGGGGTGAGACCAGTGCCGAGGCGGGGGTGAGCACCACATGCTGAAGGCCGGCCTCGCCCAGCGCCCGCACCTGGCTCAGCACCTGCTGGGGGGTTCCCCAGATCATCTGTTCGGCCAGCAGCTCGAACGGCACCTGGGCGATCGCCGCGTCCATGGTGGCCCGGTCGTACGACTGGGGCACGAAGTCCACCATTCCTCCAAAACCCTTCCCGAGCGGGTGGGTGAGTCCTCCCGCCTGCCACAGCTCGTCGGGGGCCAACAGGGCCATGAACTTGATGGCCCTCCGATCCAGCATCGCCCGGGCAGCTTCGCTGGTGGGTGCCACCACGAGGAAGAGCTGCAGCGAGGCGGTGATGGCGGCCGGGTCCCGGCCTGCTTGGCGGGCGGCGGCCTGCACCGCCCCCAACCGCTCTCCGTACTGCTGTGGGGACATGGGCAGGGTCGGATACCAGCCGTCGCCGAAGCGTCCTGTCAGCCCCAGCATGCGGGGCCCGTGGGCGGCGACCCAGATCTCCGGGCGGCGGCCCCGACCCGGTTCCAGGTCGAGCAGCGCCCGGTCCAGCCGGAAGTGGCGGCCGGAGAAGCTGAACGGGCCCCGGGCCTCGAAGGCGGTGCGGATGATCTGCAGGGCCTCCTCCAGTCGTCCGACCGGGGTGGAGAAGTCGAGCCCGTAGGGTTCGACGTTTTCCCGCTCGCCCGACCCGATGCCCAAGATCGGCGCCCGGCGGGTGAGGTGCGAAAGGGTGAGGAAGGCTTGGGCGATCAGGATGGGATGGCGGCGGATCGGTTCGGTCACTCCCACCGCCACCCGCACCCGTCCGGCCCGGCGGGCCATGTGCCCCAGCAGCACCTGGTAGTCGTAGTAGCGGTCGGGGGTGGTTCCCGGCCGGGCGATCCAGCTGAAGTCGCGATCCCAGATGGACTGGGGAAAGAAGCCGAGGAAGTGGTCGACC
>JBFGJL010000239.1:0-3672 GCA_041577235.1 Acidimicrobiia bacterium
GCGCTCCACCGCCGTCAACACCAGGGGATCGTCATCCACCGCCATCAGCAGGGGTCGCACGCCATTCCCGCCCAGCTCGCCCGCCGCATTCGAGGTCACGTTCACCTCCTCCCCGCCCCATTCTGGCCGGATCAGCTCGCTCCCGCCGCACCCACCTCCGGTCGGCCCGGAGCCGGCCTCGTCTCGTACATGCGCACCGCCACCACCAGCCCCGAGAGGGCGGTGAGCGCGGCCACCGCCCCGATGGCCGGCCGCATCCCGAAGGCGTCGGCCACCGTCCCGGCCACCCTGGCACCGACGGCGAAGCCGGCGTCCCGCCACTGCCGGTAGACCCCCACCGCCGAGGCCCGCCAGTTGGGATGGGCAACATCGCCGACGGCCGCCAGCAGGGTCGGGTACACCAGGGCGGTCCCGATTCCGAGCAGGACTGAGGCAGCCGCCCACTGGGCGTAGTCACTCGCCAGGGCGACCCAACCGATGGCCGCCGCCTGCGCCAGCATGCCGGCGACGATCGGACCCTTGCGGCCGACCCGATCGGACCAGCCTCCGGTGACGAGCTGGCCGACTCCCCACACAGCCGGATAGAGCGCCGCCAGTACTCCGATCTCGGCGAGCGACAGCCCGGCAGCGGCGAAGAAGATCGGGAACACCCCCCACGCCAACCCGTCGTTGAGATTGTTGACCAGGCCGGCCTGGGTGCAGGCCGACAGCGCCGGCTCACGAAAGGTGGTGAGCGTGAACACCTGTCGGTTGGTGAGCGAGGCCTCTCCCGGATGGAAGCCGGCTTCGAGCCGGGCGTGGGCCCGGGTCTCGCGTACGAAGAGGGCGGAGAATCCCAGCCCCAGCCCGGCGAAGGCCAGTCCGAGGAAGAAGGGTTCGGGTCGAAGACCGAAGCGTTCGGCGATGACCCCGGTGGCGAGAGCGGCGGCGGCGACGGCGGCGTAGCCGGCGGCCTCGTTCAGGCCCATCGCCAGACCGCGCCGTTCCCGCCCGACCAGATCGATCTTCATGATCACGGTGGTGGACCAGGTCAAACCCTGGTTGGCGCCGAGCAGGAGGTTGGCCACCACCACCCATGTCCAGGTGGGAGCCCACATCAACAGCAGTGGGACCGGCAGGCCCAACAGCCACCCGGACACCAACACCGGCTTGCGGCCGATTCGATCGGCCAGGGTGCCGGCGAAGAGATTGGCGAAGGCCTTCACGCCCCCGAAGGCCACCAGAAAGGTGAGGGCGGACGAGACTGCGGCCAGTCCGAACTCTCGATCGGCCAGCAGGGGGAGGATGGCCCGCTCCTGGCCGACCATCCCACCGACCAGGGCGTTGACTCCCACCAGCAGCGAGAACTGGGGCAGGTTGGCCCGCAGCCCGATCCGAACCCGGGGGTCAGTCATCGGAGGCCGGGGACGGCTGGTTCGGGCTCGTCGGTACCGGCGCCGGCCGGATCGGAACCATGCCGACAAGGTAGGCGGCCCGACCGAAGGGCGTCGAATCTAGAGGTTGGCGGCCAGGGTGGATTGGGGCTGTTCGGCCGGCTCGGGCGACGGCACCAGCGGCAACGTCAGCACGAACATGCTCATGCGGTGCTCGTATCGGTAGGTGAGGTCGCCGCCCATCAGCCGGGCCAGCTTGCGGGAGACGGTGAGGCCCAGCCCCACCGAGCCCGGCGTCGATCCCGAGCCGAGCGTGCGGTGATACGGGTCGAAGATGGCTTCCCGGTCGACTTCGGCGATACCGGGACCGTTGTCGGCGACCACCAGCATCCCCTCGCCGCCCAGCACACCGGTCAAGACCTCCACCCGGTCGCCCCCGTAGCGTTCGGCGTTCGTGAGCAGGTTGCGGACGATCTGCCGGATCCGGGTGGGGTCGGCCACCACCCGGGCCGGGGCCAGCTCCGGCACGATCTCGAGCTTGCGGCGGGAGGGCTGCATGAAGGCCTGCAGGGCCTGCTCGACGTGGTCGGCGAGTTCGAGCTCGATGTCGATCACCGCCACCTTGCCGATGTCGGCCCGGGCCGCCACCAGCAGGTCGTTGATGATGTCGGCCACCTCTTTGCTCTGGCTGGCGATCAGGTCCAGCAGCTCGTTCTGCTCTTCGGGGTCGAGGCGGCCGTCGGCCTGCTGCAGCTCGAGGGCGAAGCCGAGGACGGCCGTCAAGGGGGTGCGCAACTCGTGGCTGATGGTGGCGACGAACTCGTCCTTGGAACGTATCAGCTGCTCTAGCTGGGCGTTCGCCTCCTGGAGCTGGGAAGTGCGGGTCAACACCAGATCCTCGGCTCGACGGTGGGCATCGTCGACTCGTCCGATCTGAAATCCGATCAGGCCTCCGGTGATGCCCAGCACCAGCGGGGCGAGGTCGACGATCCACAACACTGGCTGCAGCTGATGAGCTGAGACCACCTGGCTGGGCCAGATTCCACCGGCCGCCAGGATCCAACCGGCCAGGGGGAAGGTCAGCCCGCAGGCGATCCCGGCGGCGGTCCATCCGAACAGCAGTGAGCGGCGGCGAGACATCTCTCCCTACACGTCGGCCACTCTGGGCGTTTGCTAAAGGAGGAATCTCGATCTGGCCGTTGGCGCCGGCATTGCACTAGGTTGCAGACGGGTGAGCAGAATCCAGCTACCCGGCCGGGAGAGGGAGGATCATGGATCTCGACCTGAGTTCCGGCGGCTGCATCCACGCCGCCGCCATCCGTCCCGACGTGCGGCCCAACAGCGACGGATGCGAAGAGTGCCGTGCCCGCGGCGATCGCTGGGTCCACCTACGTCTCTGTATGTCGTGCGGCAATGTCGGGTGCTGTGAGGACTCGAAGAACCGCCATGCTTCGGCCCACGCCCGGAGCGCCGACCATCCCATCGTCCGCTCCTTCGAGCCGGGCGAAGACTGGATGTGGTGTTATCCGGACCAGACCTGGGTCGATCCGCCCCTGGTGTGAGCGAACCGCCGGGGACGGCTGTACCCCGGGAATGGCCGTCGGACCCGGGGGCGCTGATCCGAGAACAAGAGAGGCTGGCTTCGGCCGCTCCGGCCCCGTGGTCGGCGCCGGCGCCCTGGTCGATCGGTGGCTGCTTCGCCTGCTCGGAACGAGGCATGGCAGGGCCCGACGACCGCCTGTGGGTTGGGGCGGTGACGATGCGAGGGAGAAGGCTGGTGGTCGTCGCCGCGGAATCCGGGCCGGCGGGATGGCGGTACGAACCGGGTTTGCTGGCCCTGCGGGAGGGGCGGCTCCTCGAGCAGGCGGTCCTCCGGCTGGCGGTTCGACCCGACGTCCTCATCGTCAACGCCACCGGCCGCGACCACCCTCGCCGGGCCGGCCTCGCTGTCCACCTCGGGGCGCGGTTGCAACTACCGACGGTGGGCGTGACCGACCGGCCGCTGCTCGCCGGCGGCGGGGCTCGGCAGGGAACGCTGCTGCTGGCGGGGGAGGCGGTGGCCGCCTGGCTGGTGACCCGACCAGGCCGCCGCCCGGTGGTGGTCCATCCCGGCTGGGCCACCGACCTGACCACCGCCCAGGGTGTGGTGATTGCGTCCGGAGGCCGTGCGCGCACCCCCGAGCCGCTGCGACAGGCGCGCCGCATCGCTCGCACCGCCCGGGCCCGCGCCGGGGCCGGCCGGTGACCGTCGTTCCCGGGCGGTCGCCATCGGGCCGGGTAACTTGATCGGCCAGTCGCC
>JBFGJL010000240.1:0-3672 GCA_041577235.1 Acidimicrobiia bacterium
CCGCCGCCGATCCCGGTGCCGACCGTGACCATCAGCACGTGCCGCCTCCCCACCGCCGCCCCCACCCGCGCCTCGGCCACCCCGGCGGCGTTGGCGTCGTTGTCGATGACGATCGGCAGGTCCACCGCCTCTGCCAGCAGCTTCCGAAACGGCAGCGTCACCCCCGACAGGTGGGGGCCCCACACGAACTCGGCCGGCCAGGCCACCAGCCCTGCCACCCCCATCCCAACCGCCGCCACGCTCGGGGTCAACAGCGCGGAGACGACCTCGACCAGGGCGTCGGCCAGGAGCTCGGAGGTGGTGGGCCGGGCCGTCACCCGCCGCTGGAGCAGGGCGCCGTCGGCGTCGACCAGCCCGGCGGCCAGCTTGCTGCCTCCGAGGTCGATCCCGATGGTGGTGGGAGGGGCCCGCATCGTCGGGCGCTGAGGCTAGCGGCCCCGGCCCGAGCCGGGATGCGCACCCTACCCCAAGTTGAGACATTCATGAAATATGAGTGAGATCCTATACGATTGTATGGTATGCTGCAGTACAGAAAGCAACCCGAGTAAGGGAGGATGGTATGGCCATCATGCGTTTCGATCCCCTGCGGTTCGCCCTCGACGTCGACCAGGCGTTCGACGAGCTGACCGCCCATCTGGGCGGCACCTGGCAGCCCCGTCTCGACGTCCTCGAGCACAACGACCGGCTGGTCGTCCAGGTCGACGCGGCCGGCATCGATCCCGGCAGCCTGGACGTCACCCTCGAGAACGGGATGCTGACCATCAGCGGCACTCGCACCCTCGAGCAGGACGAGGAGACCGCCAGCTACCGGCGTCGTGAGATCTTCCGCGGCCAGTTCCAGCGGACGCTGAGGGTGCCGGAGCAGGTCGACGCCGACCAGACCAGCGCCAAGTACGAGAACGGCATGCTGATGGTGACGCTGCCCAAGCGTCCCGAGATCATGCCCAAGAAGCTGACCATCGAGGTCGCCGAGAGCTGAACACGTCACGGGTCGGCGGACGGGCACCTACTCGACCGGGATGTGCTGTGGCCCTTCCTGGTCGTCGTCGGGCCCGTCTCGCCGTCCCAGCTCCTCCAAGACCGCTTCCACCGCCCGCAGCGCCTCCACCCCGGCCCGCAGGAGGTGGTACATGGCTCGGCGGAGCGCCCGTCGTATCGCCTCCTCCCGGTCGGGCCCGGTCATGGCGCCGGAGCCCGCGGCTGGCCGAACGTCACCCGCAGGGCTCCGCCTTCCAGCAACGCCCGGGCCACCGTTCGCCGTCGTAGCGAGTCGGGCAGAACGAAGCTTCGCCGGTACGGCCCGACCGTCACGTACAACTCGTCACCGTGGCGGAGCACGTCGACCTCCCGCTTCTCGGCGAACGGGACCGCCAGCTCCAAGGTCACGTCCCCCTTTCCTTCGGTGACGGTGAACGGAGAGCTGCCGACGAATCCCTTGATCGGGTCCCGCTCGCCGTACAGCTCGACCGCCACCTTCCGGAGCCGCTCCACCCCCACCATCTCCTCGTCGAACAGCCGCAAGGGGAGGATGGTGACGTCGGGAAACGAGGCGGCGATGGTACGGAGGTGCCCTTCCTGGATGGATCTCCAGCGGGAGAAGTAGGGATCGGCCACCTCGTCGGGAAGGACCCGGTTGACCACCACTCCGTCCACGCCGTAGCCGAACAGCCCGAGATAGGTGTAGGTGCGGCGAGCCTCGTCCACCACCATCTTCTCGGGGTTCACCACCAACCGAGCGGTGGTCACCAGCGGATCGGCCAGCAACCGTTTGACCGACTCGATGCCTTCGAAGATGTTCTCGGCCGCCTGGAACACGTCGTCCCCCGGGACCGGCAGGTTGGTCATGCGGGTCAGCACCGGACGGGCCGCCTTCATGATCCGGCGCTCGGCCGGCATGATCCGCTCGAAGTACCACGACAGTACCTCCGGCAGGCTGAGCAGCCGTAGCGTCTCGGCGGTGGGCGCACAGTCGACCACCACTGCGTCGAAGTTACCGGAGGAGGCGTGCTCCTTCACCTCCAGCAGGGCGAACAGCTCGTCCATTCCGGGGAAGACCAGGAACTCCTCGGCTTCCAGACCACTCACTCCCCCCCAGCCGAGCACGGCCATCAGCTGATCTCGGATGTTGGCCCAATGCCGCTCGAGCTGCTGCTGGGCGTCGATCTGCTGGCCGTGGAGGTTGGCGACGACCTCGGTGGGGCGATCCTGCAGCTCGACGTCGAAGGCATCGGAGAGACTGTGGGCGGGGTCGGTGGATGCGACCAGGGTCCGGTAGCCGAGGTCGGCCGAACGCAGGGCCGTCGCCGCCGAAACCGTGGTCTTACCGACCCCCCCTTTGCCGGTGACCAGCAGGATGCGCATCAGGCTTCGGAGACCGCCTCGGCCCGGTTACGCAACCCCCGCAGCGCGGTTCCCACGATCTGTCGCTCCACCTGCCGCCGAAGGAAACCGGGGATCTTGAAGGCGGTTTCGGCCCGGAGGGCGTACAGCACCTCGGTGGAACCGTCCTCCAGCTCGGTGAACTCGTAGGAGCCGGTCATCTCGCGGATGTCGTCCCCGGGCTCTGCCACCCAGGAGATGCGATGGGGGGCGTCGTAGCTGTAGACGAGCGTGTAGGTGATCTCCTTCACCATCCCGTCCACCACGAACACGGCCCGGTGGGCTCGGCCGGCGTCATCGCGCTCCAGGACCTCGACGCTGCGCACCCCGGTCGCCCACTCCGGGTAGGCGCCGACGTCGGCGGCGACCTCGAACAAGGTCTTCACCGGAGCCGCCACCTCCATGCTCTGCACCGTGCCCTCGGCCATCCTCCTCCCTTCCCGGACTCCGTCTGAGCGTAGCCGCTCTCCGCCGCCAGCAGACCGGGCTCAGGTGTGCCGGACAGCTCGACCGGTGGCTCGGAAGTAGCCGACGTTCACGCACAGGGTGCGACCCACCCGCCAGCGGGTCGCCTGCGGCTGATGGATGTCCCCGAAGTAGTGGAAAGAGGGTTGCACCCGCCGGATGTAGTCCAGCAGCGGGGGGGAGGCCTGCTCCAGCGCGCCGGTGATGACGTCCCGGTACAGGGGTGGCACCGGGGGAGCGAGGTGGGAGCACAGCACGTCGACGTCTCCCAGCCTCTCCAGCTTGGCCGCCATCTGCTCGTCGGTGACCTCTCCCCGGGCCCGGATGGCGGTGGGCGCTCCCCCACCGACGATGCCGATGCGGAGACCCCCCAGCTCGATCGCTTCTCCGTCGACAAAGCGGCAGCCCGGTGGGAGCGATGCCTCCAGCTCGCTGGGCCAGTCGACGTTTCCGTAGGTGACGTAGGCCTCGGATCCGGCTAGGGCAGCCGCGCAGTCGGCGTACTGAGCCCATACCAACTCGGCCACCCGGCTGCGGATCTCGTCCTCCCGGCCGGTCGAGTGTTCGATCCACATGCGCCGGGAGGCCTCGTAGTCGCCCCGCCCGCGGGCCCGGGCGATCACCCCCACGAACTCCCGGCCGAAGATGTCGGCGGCGATGCCGTCCATCGTCCGGTAGTCGACGAAGTTGAGCAGGTCGCCCAGCACCAACAACGGCTGGCCGGTGGCGGCCACCCTCCTCAGAGCGCCGAACGCCCCGTGGACGTCCGCCACCAGCAGCATCAGATGGTGGGCCGGGCCGCGTACCAGGCCGCTCCCGCCGCGGCGG
>JBFGJL010000241.1:0-3662 GCA_041577235.1 Acidimicrobiia bacterium
GACCATCTGTTGTGGCATCACGCCTGTCACACCGTCGACCTGTTCCAGTACCAGGTGGGAGAGGTGGCGGACCGGGTGTGGGCACAGCAGGGGCCGCTCCATCCCGACTTGGGGATCGCCATGGACATGACGGTGGGCCTGGGGAGCCCCAGCGGCTCCATCTGCACCCTGGCCCTGTCGTTCAACAACGACGGCCCACTGGGGTCTTGGTTCCGCTACATCGGCGACACCGGCACCTACGTGGCTCGCTACGACGACCTCCAATCGGGTGCAGGCGAGGCCATCGACGTCTCGCGAGTGGCGGCTTCGATGGATGGGATCGAGCTACAGAACCGTGAGTTCTTCAGCGCCATCGCCGAAGGGCGCGAGCCCAATGCCAGCGTGGCTCAGGCTCTGACCACCATGCAGACGCTCGACCGGTTGGAGAAGGCCCTGTAGGGAGCAGCACGGAGAGCTGATGCGTCCCGGGGCCCCTGCTCTCAGCGAAAGTCATACAGCCGGGTCGGATTCTCGACGAGGATGAGGTTTCGGGTGGCCTCGTCGGGGGCGTAATCGGCCAGCAGGTCGATGAGGTCACCATCGTCGGGCATGTGCCGAACATTGGGATGGGGCCAGTCGGTTCCCCACAAGGTCCGCGGCGGAGCGGCCTCGATCAAGGCTCGGGCGTAGGGAACGACGTCGTCGTAGGGAGGGGTGCCGTCGGCCGTGATCCGCTCCGCCCCCGATACCTTCACCCAGGCGTTGTCGTCGGTGCGCAGCATCTGCAGGAGGTACTGGAACGGCTCCTGGTCGAGTCCGGCCGTGGCGTCGACCCGGCCCATGGCGTCGATGATGTAGGGCACCGGGAGGCGCTGGAAGAGATCGGCGTGTCGGGACAGGTCTTTGGCGTCGAAATGGAGCTCGACATGCCACCCCAGAGGGACGATCCGCTCCACCTGCCGCCAGAAGAAGGCCGGGTCGGGTGCCCCCCCCAGATGCGCGACGAAGTTGAACCTGATGCCCCGCACCCCGGCGTCGTCGAAGGCGGCCAGATCGCGATCGAGGTGGGTGTCGTCGATCAGGGCCACCCCGGCATACCGGCCGTCCGCCCGCCAGAGGGCGTCGATCATCGCCGAGTTGTCGGTTCCGTGGCAGGACGCCTGCACCAGGATCGCCCGGGTGAGGCCGAGACGCTCCTGGTGGACCAGCAGCTCTTCGTAGCCGGAATCAGGCGGGGTGTACTTGCGGTCGGGAGCGAAAGGGAACTTGGCAGCCGGCCCGAACACGTGGCAGTGACCGTTGCAGGCGTTGTCCGGCGGGGTGAACCGGGTGGGAGGATGCGGGTCGCGGACCGGCGGGGGAATGGTGCGTTCAAGGGTCATAGCATCAGTAGGAGCGCGGAAACACCACTCCGTCCATGAGCTTGCGTGCCGTGCGAACGATACCCGACCGAACCACGACGGGCCGGCCGTCCTCGTCGGCGACATCCACCAGGGCCTCGAAGGTGCCGGAGGGATGCTCGAGAACCACCAGATCCGTCTCCTCGGCCCTGCGTAGATCCGCCGCGGCCGGCGAGCCCGGCAGCAGGGCGGCGGTCGCCACCGAGACCGCTCCCAGCACCCCGATCGCCGGGTGGCACCGATGCGGCACGAAGGTGCGGGTGGCGAGGTCACCACCTTGGCGGGGCGGGGCCACCAGAGTCAGCTTGGGAACGGTGGTGTCCGACACGTCGCCCAGGTTCATCAGGGAACCGGCCGCCAATCGGATCTTCTCGAGCGTGGCTCGAAGCTCGTCGTCACGCTCCAGCTCCTCGCAGGTCTCGTAGCCGCCGACTCCCACATCGGCAGCCCGCATGACCACCACCGGCATGCCGTTGTCGATCATCGTCACCGGGACTCCGGCCACCGTATCGACCACGTTGCCGGTGGGCAGCAAGGCTCCACAGGAGCCACCGGCGATGTCCTCGAACTCGAGCAGGACCGGGGCGGCGGTACCCGGCACTCCGGCGACGGCGGTGCTGCCCTCGTAGACGGGCAGGCCGGCCGACACGGCGAAGGTGGCGGTGGCGACGCCGTCGGTGTTCAGCATGTGGATGCGCACCCGCACCTGTCCGTCGCTCGTGTCCAACAGGCGTCGCTCCACCGCGAACGGGCCGATTCCCGCCAGGAGGTTGCCGCAGTTCTGGCGGTCGGTGACGAGGGCCCGATCGACCCCGAGCTGGAGGAAGAGGTAGTCCACGTCAGCCTTCCCGTGCTCGCAGGGTCGGACCACGGCCACCTTGGAGGTCAGCGGATGCGCTCCTCCCATCCCGTCGATCTGGCGGGGGTCCGGTGTGCCCATCACCCGCATGAGGAGATCATCTCGTTCCGCGGGGGACGTCGGCAGGTCCGACGCCAGGAAGTAGAGGCCCTTGGAGGAACCGCCCCGCATCATCATCGCTTGGACACCGGCGTTCGCTGTCACCGGGCCATTGTGGCAAACGGTCAGGTGTTGAGCGCCACCAGGCGCCCACCGTCGACCGGGAGGTTGACCCCGTTGACATACCCGGCTGCTGGCGACGCCAGGAAGGCCACGACCGCCCCGACATCGGCCGGGGTGCCCAGCCGGCCGGCCGGCACTGACGCCGCCAGCGTCTCCGACACCTCGTCGGCTCCGATCCCGGCCAGCTCGGCTCTCCGGGTCATCGAGCTTCGAAGCCGGTCCGTATCGATGTAGCCCGGGAGCACGTTGTTGACCGTGATCCCGAAACCGCCGACCTCCGCAGCCAGCGTCCGACCCCAGTTGGCGACCGCGCCGCGGATGGTGTTGGAGATCCCGAGGTGCCTGATGGGGGTCACGACCGAGGTCGAGATGATGTTGACGATACGTCCGTATCCCAGGTCGATCATGCCGGGCAGGACCGCCCTGGTCAGAGCCTGGAAGGAGAGGACGTGCTGAGCGAAGGCGGTCGCCAGCGGTCCGGGATCGGCCTCGTTGACCGGGTCGGCCCCGGGGCCCCCGGTGTTGTTCACCAGCACCGACACCGGACCGTTGGCCTCCAGATCGGCGACGGCGACGGCATCCACGTCCTCCCATCGTTGGAAGTCGACGGCGATGAAGTCGTGGCGTTGTCCGTCGGGCGTGGGCAGCTCCGAGCGAGTGGCCGCCAGCGCCTGGTTGTCGCGAGCCAACAAGGTCACCGCCGCCCCCTGTGCCGCCAGTGCCATCGCACAGCCGCGGCCGATTCCGCGCGAACCGCCCCCCACCAGCGCCCGCCGACCTTCCAGCGCCACCCCCACCGGATCCTCCTCCGCTCGGCTCCTCCGGGCGCCCTCACGCTACTCGCCTCGCCCCGACCGGACGGGCGCCCCGGTGGCGGCGCCGCGGCCGGGCCCGGGCATCTCATCTGCCCAGATTGCTTCCTTTGCCGACGAACAGCCACAGACTCCCGAATCCCGTCTCTAGACTGCGCTTCCCCAATCCGACGGGAGGGCGGAAATGGCGCTTGACGACATCTTGTGCCGTCTGTGGGGCGACTCTGAGGAGGAAACGTGAGCCGGAGACGCGCAGTCCGACGGGGCAATCTCGATGCCCTCATCGCCCGAGCCCAAGCCCGAGGCATTCCCCGCCGGGAGTTCCTCCGGCGCATGGGGGCGGGAGCCGTCCTATTGGGGGGCGGGAGCACGCTGCTGGCCGCCTGCGGC
>JBFGJL010000242.1:0-3632 GCA_041577235.1 Acidimicrobiia bacterium
ACTCCTGGGGGTGCTGGCATCGTCGGAGGTCAACGCCGGGGTGACGGACGGGCTGCTGTTCGGCGGGTCGGCGTTCTTCCTGAAACAGGTGGTGGCGGTGGTGGTGGTGATGGCCTTCAGCTTCGTGGCGAGCTACCTGCTGGCGAGGGTGGTGGAGGCCACCATCGGCCTGCGGGCTTCCGAACGCGAAGAGATCGAGGGCCTCGACATCACCCTGCACGAGGAGCGGGCCTACGTGGTGGGCGAGTAGGGGGCGAAGTGAAGCTGATCATCGCGTACGTCAAACCGTTCAAGCTGGAAGACGTGAAGCTGGCACTGCGGGGGCTCGGGGTCAGCGGCATGTCGGTCGGGGAGATTCGAGGATTCGGACGGCAGTCGGGTCAGACCGAGGTGTATCGGGGGGCGGAGTACCAGGTGGAGTTCGTGCCCAAGTCCCGCCTCGAGGTGGTGGTGGACGACGATCTGGCCGAGCCGGCGGTGGAGGCGATCCAGGGGGCGGCCCGCACCGGGGAGATCGGCGACGGCAAGGTGATCGTGGTCACGGTCGACGACGTGCTTCGGATCCGCACCGGCGAGCGGGGCGGCGACGCCTTGTGAAGCAGGCCGGGCACGGCCTGGAATCCTTCCTGGCGCTGCGGGCCGGCCCCGGCCGGGCGGCGTCGTCGGAAGACCTCCCGGCGGAGTTGAGCGCCGCCCTCGACCAGGCGCTGGCCGATCTGTACCGGGCGGCCGGTGAGCCGGCGCTCACGGTGGTGGCGGTGGGAGGTTACGGACGGGCCGAGCTGTGCCTCGGCTCGGACGTCGACCTGCTGCTGCTGCACGACGGAGATCCCGGCCCGGTCGACCGTATCCTCTACCCCCTGTGGGATGCCCACCTCAAGGTCGGCCAGGCGGTGCGGACAGTCGGCGAGACGCTGTCGGCGTGCTCCGACCAGGTGGCCACCCTGTGCACGGTCCTGACCGCCCGGACCGTCGTAGGTGACCCCGGCCGGTTGGGACGTTTGGAGCACGAACTCGCCCGGTACCTGAGGCGGGAGGGTGGCCGGTTGCGGGTGGTGCTGGCGGAAGAAGAGCGAGCCGGCCGCGAGCGGGAGCCCTTCCAATGGCAGGCGCCCGACCTCAAGTCGAGCCGGGGCGGGCTGCGGACGCTGCAGCGGATGGAGTGGGACCGGCGCCGGGCTCGGCTGGTCGGTGAGACGCCGCCGCCCCCCACCCGGGCCGAGGTGGAGGGGCGACGGCTGCTGTTGGCTGTTCGCAACGCCCTCCACGCCGTTCGCGGCCGCCCCGACGACTTGCTGGCGGTCGAGCTGCGCCCGGCCGTGGCCGCCTGGATGGACCGAGACCCGCACCGGCTGGCGACGGAGGTGCTCGGCGCCCTCCGCGCCATCGATGCCGCCGCCGACCGATGGTGGGCGGGGGTGCGATCTCCTGCCACCGACCCGGTGGCGGCGGCCGGGCGCCGGGTGATGGGAGCGATCCGGGGGCGCTGGGAGAAGGTCTCCGGTGAACGTCCCTCGCCGGCCCTGGCTGCGGCCGGGCGGGTGCTCGCCCGGGGAGGGCCCGAGTGGGAGGGGCCGGTGGGCCCCGGCCTCACCCCGCGCTGGAACTCCGCCGACCGGGCCCAGTTCCTCCGCCTGCTGGCCGCCGGCCGTCGAGGATGGGACGCCTACCTGCGTCTCGACACGGTCGATTGGGTCGCCCACACGGTGCCGGAACTGGCTCACCTTCGGGCCGCTCCCCAGGCCGAGCCCTTCCACACCCATCCGGTCGATGCCCACCTGTGGCGGACGGTGGACGAGGTGATCGGCATCGCTCACCCCGACGGGGGGGAGCCGTGGTGTGCCGAGCTGGCGGAACAAGCGGGCTCTCTGGACGAGGTGCTCATGGCGGCCTTGTTCCACGACGCCGGCAAGGGGCTCGGCCGGGACCACTCACAGGCCGGAGCGGAGCTGGCCACCGGTTTCTTGCACAGAGCCGGGTTCGGAACCGCCACCGCCGAGCTGGTGGGCAAAGCGGTGCTCCATCACCTCCTTCTTCCCAGGGTGGCGACCCGCCGTGACCTCGACGATCCCGCCGTCATCGCCGAGGTGGCGGAGCTGGTGGGCGACCTGCACACCCTGCGGGTGCTGACGCTGCTGTCGGTGGCGGACGCTCGGGCCACCGGACCCGGCAGCTGGAACTCCTGGCGTTCGAGCCTGCTCCAGAAGCTGACGTCGCGGCTGACCGAGGCCATGTCCGGCTCCCCCCGGCGGGAGGGAGCCGAGCCGCTCCATCGGGCCGCCCGATCACGACTGCTGGAGCTGGTGGAGGGCGAAGTGCCGGTCGAGGAAACCTGGGCGCACCTGGACTCCATGCCGGCCGGATACCTCCTCCGCTTCGGTCCGGAGGCGGTCGCTCGCCATCTGCGCCTCGCTAGCCACCCGGTGGACGACAGGCAGGTGCTGTTCGACGTGACCCACGCCGCCCCCATCAGCACTCTGGTCATGGTGGCCCGCGATCGGCCTGGCCTGCTGGCCGCCCTGGCGGGCGTCCTCGCCCTCCACAACGTGTCGGTGTTGGAGGGTCGCTTCGCCACCCGGGCGGACGGACTGGCCATCGACACCCTCCGGGTGGAGGACGCCCTCGGGTCGGGGATGGTCGGTCAGGGACGCTGGCCGGCGATCCGCCGCGACCTGGAGGCGGTGCTGGCGGGAAACTTCCCGCTGCGGGAGCGGTTGGCCGCCAAGGCCGCCACCTACCAGCGCACCGGCGGCGACGAGGAGATGGTGGTGGCGATCCGGCGTGAGGGCGCCCGCCGGGTCCTCGAGGTGCGGGCTGCGGATCGGATGGGCCTGCTGTCCGACCTTGCTTCGGCCCTGGCCGGTCTCACCCTGGACGTCCAGCTCGCCAAGGTCGACACCCGCCAGGATCGTGTGCTCGACGTCTTCTATCTGGGGGAATCGGACGTGGCCGATGAGACGATCATCGACGCCGTCACCGGAGCGGTCGCGTGGCGGGCGGGGAAGGACCACCCGTGACCTCCGCCGGTCCCGCCCCGGCCCTGGCGGGCTAGCTTCGGCGGGTCGACCGGAAGCGAGCCGTGGATTCGACCACGTTCCTGGTGTTGGTTCTGTTCGTGATCGCCTATGCCGCCGTCTCCGGCCGGCTGCGGGAGAGTCTCGTCACCCCCACCATGGTGTTCGTCGCCTTCGGCTTGCTGATCGGAGAAGCGGGCACGGGGGTGCTCACGGTCGACGTGCGCAGCCCGGTGGTGCTGACGCTCTTGGAGGCGACACTCGTGCTGGTGCTGTTCACCGATGCCGCCCGCATCGATCTCGGTCGGCTCCGCCGCGAGTTCCGGCTCCCCCTCCGGCTCCTGCTGGTGGGGATGCCGGTGATGATGGTGGTGGGGACGCTGGTGGGGATGCTCCTGCTTCCGGGGCTGTCCTGGTGGGAGGTGGCGCTGGCGGCCGTGATCCTGGCACCGACCGATGCCGCCCTCGGCCAGGTGGTGGTGACGAGTCCCCGGGTGCCGGTGCGAATCCGGCAGACGCTCAATGTCGAAAGCGGCCTCAACGACGGTCTGGCGCTGCCGGCCCTGGCGGTGGCGGTGGCACTGGCCGGCATGTCGCAGGCGACGCAGTCGGTGGGCT
>JBFGJL010000243.1:0-3609 GCA_041577235.1 Acidimicrobiia bacterium
CCTCGTACCAGGCGCCGGTCGGGTACTCCTCCAGAGGAACGCCGGGCGGACCGAGCAGACCGGCGGCGTGGACCGCGACGTCGAGCGAGCCCGTCCCCACCGCCGATGCCACCGCCGCCCGATCGGCCGGTCGGGTCAGGTCGGCCACGATGGGATGGAAGCTGGCTGAATCCAGCCCCCGAGCGGTCTCCTCCAGTTGGCGCCGGCTCCGTCCCACGCCCCACACGATCGCCCCCGCCCCGACGTAGGCGCGGGTCACGGCCCGCCCGATACCGGAACTGGCTCCGGTGACCACCGCCCGCCGTCCGGCGAGTTCCATGATCTGAGGGTAGACCTGCCACCCGCTCCCGAGTCGCACGGGACCACCGGATGGTTGATACTCCACCCGTGTTGACCGGCACCCTCGCCAACGTGGCCACCGTCCTGGCCGGCACGGGGCTGGGGGCCGCCATCGGCCGCCGGATCCCCGACCGGCTTCACCAGACCATCCTCGGTTCGCTGGGGCTGATCACCGGCGCCCTCGCCGTTCGCGAGACACTGGCCACCGACCGCTTCGTGCTCGTGCTGGCGGCGGTGCTGGTGGGAGCGGTGATAGGGGAGCTGGCACGGATCGAGCAGGGTCTGGAGCGGCTGGGGACCTATCTGCAACGCCGGCTGACCTCCCGGTCGGTTCGGCTGGAGGTGGAGCTGCCCGAGCTGGGCTCGCCCCCGGCGGTGGCCCCGGATCACCGGTTCGCCCAGGGGTTCGTGATCGCCAGCCTCGTGTTCTGCATCGGACCACTCACCATCTTGGGGTCGATCAACGACGGACTGGGCGATCCCGACCTGCTCATCGTCAAAGCGGGCCTCGACGGCTTCGCCGCCATTGCCTTCGCGGCGGTATACGGCTGGGGGGTCGGTCTGGCCGCTTTGACCGTGTTGGTGGTGCAAGGGGGCATCGCCTTGGCGGCCGGTGCGCTGGAAGGGGTGTTCACCTCCGCCATGCTGGATGCCCTGGCCTCGGCCGGGGGGATCCTCCTGCTGGGAATCGCTCTCCGCCTGCTCGATCTGAAGCACGTCCGGGTGGCCAATCTGCTGCCGGCCCTGGTAATCGCCCCCCTCCTCGTCCGCCTCTTCCCGTAGGGCGGCTACCGCTCAGCGAGGCCGTCGGCGGGCGGCATCTCCGCCCATCGGTTCCCCCCGGCGATGGTTCGGTTCCCTCCGTGATCGGGGTCCTGGGTGGGTGAATTGGGGTGGAAAAGGTTTGACAAGTGGGATGAAATGGGTCATAGTGGCGCGCAGTGGAGGATCTACCCATGGACAGGGTTGAAGAGACGTGTTCGTCGGCGAGCATCAACACACGTTGGACGAGAAGGGGCGGGTGGTGCTGCCCGCCAAGTTCCGCGGCCAGCTGGCCGACGGCTGCGTCGTCACCAAGGGTCAGGATCGATGCCTCTTCGTCTTCCCGGTGGACCGCTTCGAAGAGGAGGCGACCCGCGTGAGCAGCCTGCCCCGCACCGACCGTCGGGTGCGCGACTTCGTCCGGGCCTTCTTCGCCTCGTCCGATCAGCAGACGCTCGATCGCCAGGGTCGGCTCACCATCGCCGCCCCGCTGCGCGACTACGCCGCCCTCACCCGGGATGTGACGGTGACCGGTGCCTTCGACCGGATCGAGCTGTGGGACTCGGAGGCCTGGCTACGCGTCCGTGACCAATCGGACCAGTACTACTCCGACATCGAGGAGGCGCTCAGCGAACACGGCATCTGACCGCGATGATCTCTGGTTCATCGTCAGCCCCCCGGAACCGAATGGAAGGCCCCTTACTCCGCCCGCTTCCACTTTGGTGCCAGCGCCCGGGGGGCTGGCAATGAGCCAGGCCCCATCCGATCGATACCACGTACCGGTCATGACAGAGGAGGTCGTCGAGTTGTTCCGACCGATCGCCGACGGGGTCATCGTCGATGCCACCTTCGGTGGAGGCGGTCACAGCGCCCGGCTGACGTCCGAGCTGGGATCGCAGGTGCGCGTCGTCGGTCTGGATCGGGACCCGGACACCGGGGACGGCGTTGCCGTCCCCGGCACCCAGGTGGTGAGGGCCAACTTTCGGGCCCTGAGCGAGGTACTGGACGAGATGGAAGTCGAACAGATCACCGGAGCACTCTTCGACCTCGGGGTGTCGAGCCATCAGCTCGACACCCCGGAGCGAGGCTTCTCCTACCACCAGGCGGGACCGCTCGACATGCGAATGGGCCCCGACGCCACCATCACGGCCGACCACATCGTGAACACCTACCGAGCCGAAGAACTGGAGCGGATCATCCGGCGATGGGGCGAGGAGCGTTATGCCACCCGTATCGCCGGCGCCATCGTCGCCGCCCGCCCCGTGACCGACACTGCCCATCTGGCCCGGGTGGTGGCGGAGGCGGTTCCGGCCCCGGCTCGACGAGGGGGACATCCGGCCCGTCGGACCTTCCAGGCCATCCGCATCGCCGTCAACGACGAGCTGGAAGCTCTGCGTGAGGGGCTGGAAGCGGCGCTGGGCCGGCTCGCCCCCGGCGGGCGCTGTGTGGTGATCGCCTACCACTCTCTGGAAGACCGGCTGGTGAAGCGTCGATTCGCGGCCGGTGCCCGCGGGTGCGTCTGCCCTCCGGACCTGCCGGTCTGCGGATGTGGGCGCAGCGCCGAGCTCCGGCTGCTCACCCGGAAACCGCTGCGCCCGTCGCCGGCCGAGCTGGAGCGAAACCCGAGGGCGCGCAGCGCCCGCCTGCGCGCCGCCGAGAAGGTGGCGGCGTGACCACACGCTCCGCTCCCGCCCTACGCCCTCGCCCCCGCCTTCGGGTCGTCTCCGGACGGCGGACCCGACGTCCCCCTCGGGTGGCGCCATGGGTGGTGTTCACCCTTGCCGCCCTGTGCGCGTTCTTCGGCTTGATCTACTCGCGAACGGCGCTGGATCGAAGTGCATTCGACCTGCAGGAGATCCAAGCCGAGGTGGCGGCCGAGCAGGCCCGTTACCAGGAGCTGCGGCTGGAGGTCGCCCGGCTCAACGCCCCATCGCGTATCGGTCCCCTCGCCAGCGAGCTCGGGCTGGTCTTTCCTCCCGAAGTGCACACCCTCTCGGCTCCCGGAGTCCAGCCCCCACAGAAGGAGGCCGAGCTCCGGTGGGCCGAGGTGAAGTCGATCCTCACGGCGACGCCATGACGATCGGGCCCAGCGCTGGAGGCCGGACCGTGCCGAGCGGGAGAGATCCCCACCAACCCGGCGGTTTCCGGCCGGAGGGGTAGCCGGTGGCTGCGAGCAAGTCCCGGCGCCGTCGGCACGGGGCGTCCAACTACCGCTTGGTGGCGGTGGTCATCGTGCTGGTGGCCGCCTGGGGTGGGATCGGGTTTCGCCTGTTTCAGGTGCAGGTGGTGCGGGCATCGGAGCTGGCCGCCCAGGGTCTGGAGCAGCGGCTGACCAAAAAGGTGCTGGCGGCCGACCGGGGCACCATCTTCGACCGCCAGAGCCGGGAGCTGGCGGTCACGGTGCCTGGCACCACCGTGTACGCCAACCCCCGTCAGATCGAGAATCCGAAACTGGCGGCGCGGCTGTTGGCGGCTGTTCTCGACGCCGAAGAGGACGACATGCTGGAA
>JBFGJL010000244.1:0-3600 GCA_041577235.1 Acidimicrobiia bacterium
CCCACGGGCCCCGCCGGCAAGACTGGGAGATGCTTCAGCCAGGCTGCCGCGAGAGGACCAGCTCGCGGATCTCCAGGTCTCGGTGGTCCGGGTTGGAGTCGCCACCATCCCCTTAGGGAGAGGCGGCGCTCGACGGCGGCCGCCTCAGCGCCCGGCCACCTCCAGAGTCCTACCAAAACTACCTATCAAGCCGGACCACCTCCTTTCTCTGGTGCCGGCATTGTCGCACAGCTCGCGATTTGCACAAGGAGTTTCGGGCGGTGCCCCTGGACCGAGGGGCTAGCCTGGCCACGTTCCCGCAGGAAGCAGCCAGGATGACCGTCAACGCTCGGCGGGTGGATCATCAGCCCGATCCGGCCGACCTCCGAGCATGGACCGAGCGGCAGGTCAACGCTCGCCTCACCGAGTTCGGCAACGTGGTGGTGCGCACCGAGGTGACGGCCCGCTCCACCGGCGAGACCATGATCGTCTCGGACCGACCCGAGCGTCACTCGGGTCCGGTGCTGGCACCGGAGGACTACCAGACGGTGGCGGCGGCCCAGGAGCGGTACTTGGCCGACCAAGAGGTGGTGGTCCTCGACGGCTACATCGGCGATCATCCCGATGGGCGCATGGGCGCCCGCCTCATTGTCGAGAAGTCCCACGCCGGTCTGGCGGCCATGCAGCAGCTCCTCTACTTCCCCGCCGATCCCGGTTTCGAGCCGGAGCTGACCATCGTCTATACCCCTCGCCTGCCGGCCGCCGGCTACCCGAACGAACGGCTGGTGGCAGTCGACCTCGAAGGAGGGGTCACCCGGGTGCTGAACAGCGACTACTTCGGCGACTCCAAGATGTCGGGGATCAGGATGTGGGACGCCGCCATGTACCGTCGGGGGGGTCTGGCCTTCCACTCCGGCCTCAAGGTGATCGAGACCGGGGCCGGCACCAAGGTGGCGATGATCGTGGGCCTGTCGGGCACGGGCAAGACCACCACCACCTTCTCGGTGCCCGACACCAGCCGACCGTCCCAGGACGACTTCGTGGCAATCCTTCCCGACGGCCACGTGTACGGGACCGAGGCCGGGACCTTCGCCAAGGTGTACGGCCTCACCCCCGAGTCGGAGCCGGCCATCTGGCCGGGGGCGACCCACCCGTCCAGCTACCTGGAGAACGTGGCGGTCTCACCCTCGGGCCAGGTGGACTTCTCCGATCGCACCCACACGGAGAACACCCGGGCCATCATCGGAGGCCGGCTGCTGCCCGGCTTCCTTCCCCCCCGCCAGGTGGAGTCGCCCGACTTCCTCCTGCTCCTGACCCGCAACACCAACGTGATCCCGGCCGTCTCCAAGCTCGACCATCCCCGGGCGGCGGCCGCCTTCATGCTGGGAGAGACCCAGGGCACGTCGGCGGGGGGAGCGGCCGAGGCCGGCCGGTTCCTGCGCATCCCCGGCACGAACCCCTTCTTCGCCTACCGCAACGAGTGGCAGGCCAACCGCTTCTTCGAACTCCTGCACCGCGTGCCACTGGAGGTGTACCTGGTCAACACCGGACGGGTAGGTGGGGTGGAGGCCGACGAACGCAGCAAGAACCTGGTCCCCGCTCATACGGCCGCCATCCTCCTCGCCATCGCCCGGGGCACGATCGAATGGGTCTCCGATCCCGACTTCGGCACCCTGGTGGCGGAGCGGGTCGACGGGATCGACGACCCGGAGCTGCTGCAGCCTCGCCTCCTCTACCAGCGTCAAGGCCGGGGGGACGAGCACCGGGACCTGGTGGAGGCACTGCGGGCCGACCGGCGGGCCTACCTGGCCGGGTTCCCAGAGCTGCTGCCCGAGATAGTCCAGGCGGTCTGATCACGCCCACTGACCGCGCCCGAGGCGGCGTATCGTGGGAGACACCGGAGCAGGAGGAGCAAGGCATGGGCATCGTGACCGATCTCCAGCAGGGGGGCATCACCAAGCTGTTCATCGGCGGTGAATGGACCGACGCCTCCGACGGGGAGGTCATCGAGGTCCGGGATCCGGCCGACGGCTCGGTCCTGGCCGAGGTGCCCTCCGCCAGCCGGACCGACGGGCTGGCGGCGGTGGGTTCCGCCTTCGACGCCGCCCCGGCCTGGGCGGCCGCCGCTCCCCGCCAGCGTGGAGAGATCCTGCGCAAGGCGTTCGAGCTGATGACCGATCGGGCTCCGGCCCTGGCCGAGCTGATGGTGCGCGAGAACGGAAAGACCCTCTCCGATGCCCGGGGGGAGGTGGCCTACGCAGCCGAGTTCTTCCGCTGGTTCTCGGAGGAAGCGGTCCGCGCCGAAGGGACGATCAGCACGGCCCCGGCCGGGGGCAAACGGATTCTGGTGACCTATCAACCGGTGGGGGTGTCGGTGCTGATCACCCCCTGGAACTTCCCTGCGGCCATGGCCACCCGAAAGATCGGGCCGGCGCTGGCGGCGGGGTGCACGGTGGTGCTCAAGCCGGCTTCCGACACCCCGCTCTCGGCCCTTGCCCTGGCTGATCTCCTGGCCGAGGCGGGAGTACCACCCGGGGTGGTGAACGTCATCCCCTCCAATCGATCGTCCCAGGTCGTCCCGGCCCTGCTGGCGGATCCGCGAGTGCGGAAGCTGTCCTTCACCGGCTCGACCGAGGTGGGCCGCACGCTGCTGGCGCAGGCGGCGGATTCCATCCTCAACGTCTCCATGGAGCTGGGGGGCAATGCCCCATTCTTGGTCTTCGCCGACGCCGACCTCGACGCCGCCCTGGAGGGAGCCCTGATCGCCAAGATGCGGAACGGCGGCCAGGCCTGCACCGCTGCCAACCGCTTCTACGTCGAGAGCCCGGTCGCGGCCGAGTTCGGGAACATGCTGGCCGCCGCCCTCGGCAAGATGGTGGTGGGCCCGGGTCTGGAGGAGGGGGTGGAGGTCGGCCCGCTGATCAACGCCTCAGCCCGAGAGAAGGTCTCCGAGCTGGTCGACAGCACGGTCGGAGCCGGCGGGAAGGTGGCTACCGGGGGCCGCGCTCCCGACCGGTCCGGGTACTTCTACCTGCCGACGGTGCTCACCTCGGTCGCGCCGGATGCGGACATCCTCGGCACCGAGATCTTCGGACCGGTGGCGCCGCTGGTGGAGTTCGCCGGAGAGGACGAGGCCATCGAGCTGGCCAACGCCACCCACCATGGGCTCATCTCGTACGTCTACACGGGCGATCTGGGAAAGGGCCTGAGGGTGGCCGAGGCGCTGGAGGCGGGCATGGTGGGGCTCAACAAGGGGCTCGTCTCCGATCCGGCAGCGCCATTCGGGGGGGTCAAGCAGAGCGGCATCGGACGAGAGGGAGGCCACCACGGGCTCCTCGAGTTCCTGGAGTCCAAGTACATCGCCACCGGCTGGTAGCGGCTACCAACCGGGGGTGTCGAGGACGGCTTGGCGGGTGGGGGTCGGATCTCCGTCGGCCGCCTCGACCGTGACCCAGAGCCGGGGGAAGTCGCGTCGAGCCACTCCTACGAAGACCTCGATGCGGCCATCGTCGGTGAAGCTGCCGGCCGACACCCAACCCTCCTCGGACGAGAGCCACAGCTCGTAGAAGCTGCCGGCCGGGGCCGGCCCCAATCCCTCGACCGCCATCACCATGCGGCTGC
>JBFGJL010000245.1:0-3573 GCA_041577235.1 Acidimicrobiia bacterium
AGGTGCATCCCCAGCCCGAGCGTGCTCTGTCGGACGGTCCTCCCCAGCTCGACGGGGAGGCCTTCTCGGCCCTCATGGACGCCTTGGGCGTCAACAAGATGCGCAAGGAGGTCGACCTGGTCGACCGTGAGATCGTGCGGCTGATGGCCGATCGGCAGCGACTCGCCCTCGCCATCGGCCGGGTGAAGGCCACCCGGGGAATGCCGGTGCGGGCGCCGAGCCGGGAGGCCGAGCTGCTCGACATCATTCGCGAAGAGGCGGTGCTGCAAGGGATCGACCCCGAGCACGCCGTGGCGGTGTTCGACCTGATCCTCGACGAGTCCCGGGAGGCACAGCGGCGCGAGCGAGGCGAGCTGCGCTGAGGTCGGAGAGAGCGGGCGGAGGCTAGAGGGCGAAGGCGACGAAGCCGGCGTAGCTGGCCAGGAGCAGCGCTCCCTCCCAGCGGGCCAGCCGGTTGCCGGTGGCGGCCAGCGCTCCCGCCAGGAGGGACACCGCCACCATCGCCAACACCGCCGGAGCGAAATCGGCCTGCAGGAGGTCGGGCCCCAGCACCGCCACCCCGCCGGCCACCAGCAGGGAGTTGAAGAGGTTCGAACCGAGCACGTTCCCCACCACCAGCTCGTTCTCTCGCCTCCGGGCGGCGGCGACGGCGGTGGCCAGCTCGGGAAGGCTGGTGCCCACCGCCAGCAGGGTGAGGCCGACCACTCCTTCCGCCACTCCCAGCTCGACGGCGACCCGCTCGGCTCCGGTGATCAACAGCCGGGCCCCGGCCAGGGTGGCCAGCATCATCGCCACTCCGACCGTCACCTCGTACCGCACCGAGTGCACCATCCCGGTCAGCACCTGTTCGAGTTCGGAGGTGACCTGTTCGGTCGGCTCGGAACGGGCGAACACCACCAGCAGAGCCATCGCTCCCCCCATGGCGGCGAGGAGGGCGATGCCTTCGATCCGGGTGAGCCCGCCGCCCAGCAGTGAGAAGCTGAACAGCAACACCCCCCCGGCCATCAGCACCCCTTCTCGTCGCACCGTCCCGATCTGGCCGGCGATGGGGGCGACGAGGACGCTGGTTCCGAGAACCAGCGTCAGGTTGGCGACGTTGGAGCCGACCACGTTCCCCACCGCCAGATCCAGCCCTCCCTCCCGTCCGGCGGCGAACAGGCTGACCAGCAGCTCGGGGAGTGAGGTGCCCATGCCGATCACGATCGCTCCGATCAGGACCGGCGACAGGCCCCAGGTTCGGGAGAGGCGAGCGGCCGCCAGCACGAACCGGTCGGCTCCGGCCGTGAGGAGGGCGAGACCGCCCACGACCAGGAGCAGCGACAGCGCCATCGGTCAGGCGTTCATCCGGTCCCGCCAGGCCAGCCAGGGGAGCACCCCATCCAGGCCCCGGTAAGGCCCGTCGACCCCGAGGGTGAATTGGCGGATGCCCGCCTCGTAGTAGGCGTCGGCCAGCGGCAGGTCCCGCTGCAGGTTCTCCTGATCGATCCCGACGCTCCGCTCGATGGCAGCAGGGTCGCGGCCCACCCGGGCACACCATTCGTCCAGCACCTTCATCTTGTGGGCCATCTTGCGGGGGGAGCCGAAGGAGTGCCAGACGTCGGCGTGCTCGGCCGTGATCCGCAGGGTCACCTTCTCGCCGCCCCCACCGATGAGGATCGGCAGGTCCCGCTGCGGCGGGGGGTTGAGCCGCTTCCAGCGTTCCCTGATGAGCGGCAGGTCGCGATCCAGGGCCCGCAGCCTCCCGGCGGCGGTGCCGAACTCGTAGCCGTATTCCCGATAGTCGCGCTCGAACCATCCCGAGCCGATCCCGAAGATCAACCGTCCCCCGGCGATGTGATCGACGGTACGGGCCATGTCGGCCAGCAGCTGCGGATTGCGGTACGAGTTGCAGGTCACCAGCGGGCCGATCTCGATCCGCTCGGTGATCTCGGCCCACGACGCCAGCATCGTCCAGCATTCGAAGTGCTGGCCGTTTCGATCGCCGTAGAGCGGGAAGAAGTGATCCCAGTTGTAGGCGATGTCGACCCCCAGCTCTTCGGACTGCACCACTGCTGCCCGGATCTGGTCATAGTCGGCGTGCTGGGGGTGGAGCTGGACGGCGATGCGAACGGTCATGAACGGCTCTTCTCCCGGGATCGGCGGGAGCAAGTTAGCCGCCGCCCCGGTGGTGGCCCATCGAGTGGGCTCGCCCCTCCGGCGGCACCGGCCGGCCGGCGGGGTTAGCGTGACCGCATGATCCAGCTCCCCGACCGGGTTCGAGCCCGGCTGAAGGCCGACCTGGTCATCTGGCTGACCACGGTGCGGGCCGACGGCCTCCCCCAGCCCTCGATCGTCTGGTTCTGGTGGGACGGGTCGGACTTCCTCATCTTCAGCCGCCCCGGCAAGCCCAAGCTGCGCAACATCGCCGCCCGTCCCCGGGTGGCGCTGAACTTCAACTCCAACCAGACCGGAGGGGCGGTGGCGACCTTCTCGGGGGAGGCCGTCCTCCGGCCCGAGTTGGGGAAGCCGGCCACCCATCCCGACTACGTCGAGAAGTACCGGGGCCGCATCGAGGGGGGGCTGGGGATGACGGTGGAGGAGTTCTCCGACAGCTACTCGGTCGCCCTGACCGTCCGCCCGGAGCGTTATCGGGGCTGGTAGGTGGACAAGACCCCTTGACCACCGGCCGGGCTTTGGGATAGGATTCGCGGGCCCGATGGGCCCGGTAGGCGTGCGCGTCGCCGGAATCGAAGTCGTCGTGTTGTGGTTGGGGTGGCTGCGCGCTATCCTGCCTTTTCGCCGTCTGCAAGTTCCCTATTGGTGCAAGGAGTAGCCACTTGACTTCGCGCGTTGCCCAGCGCCTCTCGTTTGCCAAGATCCCCGAAGTACTCCCCCTCCCCGACCTCCTCGCCGTCCAACACGAATCCTTCACCTGGTTCCTCGAAGAGGGCCTCCGTGAGATCTTCGAAGAGATCTCACCGATCGAAGATTTCACGGGCTCCCTCGCCCTCGAGCTGACCGACCACCGGTTCGGTGACCCGGTGATGAGCATCGAGGAGTGCAAGGAGCGCGACACCAACTTCGCCCGCCCGCTGTTCGTGACCGCCCGGTTCTTCAACCGCCAGACCGGCGAGATCAAGGAGCAGCAGGTGTTCCTGGGCGACTTCCCGATGATGACCGAGAACGGCGTCTTCATCGTGAACGGCACCGAGCGAGTGGTCGTCAGCCAGCTGGTCCGCTCGCCCGGGGTCTACTTCGACAAGGCTCCCGACAAGACCTCCGACCGGGACATCTTCACGGCCAAGATCATTCCCGGGAGGGGAGCCTGGCTGGAGTTCGACACCGACAAGCGTGACACCATCGGCGTGCGGGTCGACCGCAAGCGGCGCCAGTACGTCACCGCCTTCCTGCGGGCGCTGGGGATCGCCGAGACCAACGAGGAGCTGCTGGAGCTGTTCGACGGGGCGGAGTCGATCCGCAACACCCTGGAGCGCGACCCCGCCACCGACAAGGAAGAGGCGCTGCTCGATCTCTACCGCAAGCTCCGTCCGGGGGAGCCGACCACGGTCGAGTCGGCCCGGGGGCTGATGCAGA
>JBFGJL010000246.1:0-3548 GCA_041577235.1 Acidimicrobiia bacterium
ATGATGACCTTGTTGATCGCCCCCACCTCGTGGCACGCCTCGGAGATACGGGCGATGTCCGCCTGTACCAGCTCGTGGTCCCCGCTCTTGAGGGCGCCCAGATTGATCACCATGTCGATCTCGTGGGCACCGTCCCGCAGGGCGCGCCTGGCCTCCATCGCCTTGATCTCGGGAATACTTGCCCCGAAGGGGAAGCCGACCACCGAAGCCACCCGGACGTCGCTGCCACGCAAGGCGCGGGCGGCCCGCTCGACCCAGATCGGGTTCACGCAGACCGAGGCGAACCCGTACTGGCGGGCTTCTTCGCAGATCCGGTCGATGTCGGCGGCGGTGGTATCGGGCGCCAGCAGGGTGTGATCGATGTACTTGGCCAGGTCGCGGGGCACGTCGGCTCCGTCTCCCCGGAAGCTGACTCGGGTGGCGCCGTTGGCCACCACCTGCCGGACTCGTTCGGCGGAGTGGGCGGCACAGCTCCCCTCGCAGGTGGCGCAGACATCGTCGTCCGCCCCTCCCAGCGCCGTGAGCACCTCCCGGGTGACCAGCTCGACGAGCTCGTCGCGTCCGATCATGTCCGGTTCCGCAGGTAGCGCCGCTCGATGTCCATGATCTTCTCCACCCGCCGGGCGTGACGGCCGCCTTCCCAGTCGGTGGACAGCCAAGCCTCCACGATCTGCCAGGCCAGCGTCTCCCCGATCAGGCCGGCACCCAGGGTGAGGACATTAGCGTGGTTGTGCTGCCGGCTATTGCGGGCCGAGGAGACGTCGTGGCAAGGTGCCGCCCGCACCCCCGGCACCTTGTTGGCCACCATCGCAGAACCGATCCCAGCTCCGTCCACCAGGATCCCCCAACGCACCTCGCCCGCCGCCACCTTCTCGGCAACGGCGTGAGCGAAGTCGGGGTAGTCGACCGCCTCCCCGCTCTGGGTGCCGCAGTCGACGATCCGGAAACCGGACTCCCGCAGCCGGAAGCCGATCCGCTCCTTCAAGGGATACCCGCCGTGGTCGGCCCCGATCGCGATCGAATCCGGCTCCGGGGACGGGCGAGGTTCTGGTTGGGGATCCTCCATCCGAGGAAGCCCCTCCACCACCGCCGTCACCACCCGCCGGATCTCCTCCGCCGACGGCAATCCGCCTCCCTCCCACATGGTCTGTGGGCATGCTAGGCAGCGCCACCGGCGCCCGGCTCCCCGGCCGGCCGGGCCCGTGCCGGTATGCTCGGAACCCAGGAGAAGTGGTGAGCGACGACCCGGCTTTCGTGTGGGACACATCGACCGTCGCCCGCCCCATGCCGGCCCGGTCTCGACTCGAACCGGAGTCCGGGTCAGGCGGGTGGGTGACGGTGGAGCGGGCCGCCGCCGTGGCCGGCCTCCCGGTCGAGCAGGTCGGTAGCTGGGCCCGCCAGGAGCAGATCGCCTCCCGGCTCGAGCTGGCAGACTCCGGGTACACCCGCTGGGTCCGGCTCGAGGAGGTCTTGGCGCGCGCTCCCCAGCCGTCCGAGCAACCACCTCCGCCCCCGGTCCCCCGCCGGGCCGACCTGCCGGTGCCGGAGGGCTCGATGCTG
Source organism: Acidimicrobiia bacterium (assembly GCA_041577235.1). Classification (GTDB taxonomy): domain Bacteria; phylum Actinomycetota; class Acidimicrobiia; order Spongiisociales; family DATADW01; genus JBFGJL01. The sequence goes on from JBFGJL010000246.1 coordinate 1,561, forward strand.
GTCCCGATCGACGCCTGGAACAAGATGCTCCAACAACTGGGCAACCTGCACGAGGCCGGCCAGCAGCTGGCCGAGGCGCGGGAACGGGCCGCCAAAGCCGAGACCGAGGCCGCCTTTCTGCGGGAGAGGTTGGCGGAGCTTCGGACCCGGCCGACCGAAGTCGAATCCACCCCCGAACCCGCGGCCCGGGCCGCGCCGGTGTTGAGTTCGCTGCTCGAGAAGGTGCCGAGTCGATGGCGTCTTCGGTCCCGCCGTTGAGCTCGTCTCGGCGGGCCTGAGCAGATAGCCTGCCCCGGATGAGAAGCCGGATCTGGTTGGCCATCGCGCTCGCCAGCCTCGGATGGGGATCCGGCAGCGTGGCCACTCGGGCCGCACTGCTGGAAGGCGTCCATCCGATCCTGCTCATCACGCTCCGGTTCGCCGCCGCCACGGCGGTGCTGGGTGCCGCCCAGCTGCTGGGGGGAGCGATCCCGCGAACCGGTCAGCTGTGGCGGCGCGGGGCAGTGTTGGGCGTGTTCAACATGGCCGGTCCCACCATCTTCTTCACACTGGCCCTGGAGCACCTCTCGGCGGGAGTGGGCGGCATCCTGATCTCGCTGGCGCCCATCGCCACCGCGGTGTTGGCCCATTTCCTCCTGCGCGACGAGCCGCTGGAGCGAGCCAAGCTGGCCGGACTCACCCTCGCCCTGGCCGGGGTGGCGGTGCTGTTGCTGTCGGGCGAATCCGGCATCCCCGACGGGGGGAACACCATCGTCGGCGGGGCGCTGTCCCTGGTGGGGGTGGCCCTGGCCGCCTTCGGAGGAGTGCTGGGTCGACGCTTCACCGATCAGCACCGGGTGCGGGAGTTGGCGCTGCCCCAATTCGTCTCCGCTGCGGTGGCGGTGGTGCTGATCAACCTGGTGGTGGCCGACCTGGACGTGGGCACCCTCACGTCGGCCGCCTGGTGGCTCGTGGCCTACCTGGCGGTGGTGTCGACCGTCGTGCCCTTCATCCTGTTCTTGGTGGCCATCCGTCTCTCCAACGTCACCCAGGCGTCACTGGTCGGCTATTTCGTCCCGCTGGTCGGCGTCCTCGGCGGCATCGCCTTCCTCGACGAGCACGTCACCATCTCGATCCTGGCCGGCGGCGTGTTGATCCTGGCCGGGGTGCTGATCGTCGACCGAGCCCAGGCCCGGCTCCGGACCAGCCTGACCAGCCACGGCTGAGTCACCACGGCTTGATGCCACCCGATAGCCGGCCCAGATCAGGCCAGAGGCCAGAAGCAGCGATATCGCCATCCATTCCTCTACGCCGAGCGCCAGACCGGTGCCGCCGGTGGAAGCGGCCAGCGTCCCGGCGACGATGAGGGCGTTGCTGGCAACCACCTGCCGATCGCGCCGCCAGAACCGGAAGATGCTGACCACCGCCAGCGCCACGATCGCCACCGCCCCGACCCCGCCGCCCAGGGCGGCCCAGAGCCGCGGCCCGGGGAAGGTGAACAGCTCCGAACCGGTGGGCAGCCCTTCGGTCGGCAGCGGTCCCGCCAGCGGGGCGGAGAGGGTGACGGCGATGGCCGCCGACGAAAATGCGCCCAGCGCCAGCAACATCCCGGCACCGGCTCTGCGTCCGACCACCAGGAAGACCGAGCCCAGGGCCAGATAGGGGATGTTGAGGATCGCCCCGAACAGGTAGAAGGTGCGAAACCGTCCCTCCGTCCACCCGCCGGCCAGGGCGAGAGCGAGCGCCCAGGTGGCCACTGCGAACATCGCCATCCCGGCTCCGTAGGCGGCCACGTGGGGGCGAGGTCGGCGGCGATGGGAAACCGCCAGATCCACCGTGAAACCGGTGGCAGCGACGGCCGCCGAGAAGGCCAGGACGACATCCATCCCGCCAGGCTATTGCCGATCGGACCCGCCCGGTCGAGTCCCAAGTGCTGCTGGTAACGTCCCGCCAACATGCGCCACGTCCTCGTTGCCGTCGCCTGGCCGTATGCCAGCGGCTCCCGCCAC
>JBFGJL010000247.1:0-3519 GCA_041577235.1 Acidimicrobiia bacterium
GACGGCGGGGTGGCCGTCCAATCGGCGCAAGACCTGCGCCAGCTCGTCGGGACCGAGCTTGCACGCTCAGCCGCTGCCGTGGGAGAACGCGGTCAGCCGCAGATGCTCCATCGCCATCACCTCCCTTCCGGTCGGCGACGAAGTCTGGCACAACCCGGCCGGTCTCCCACCACTAGCGTTCGCGGCGATGGACTTCCGGGACACCGAGGAGCTGGCCGCCTTTCGGGCCGAGGCCCGGGCCTGGCTCAGCCGGCAGGCACCTCCCCGTTCGCACGACGACCGGGTGGTCACGCTGTTCGACCGGCGGGTCGATTCCCCCCAGTTCCTGGAGAGGGCCCGTGCCTGGCAGGCCCGCCTCTGCCAGGCAGGATGGGCCGGCCTCACCTGGCCCACCGAGCATGGCGGCCGCGGCCTCACCCCCCTCCACGAGATCGTCTGGAACCAGGAGGCGGCCGCCTACGCCCTGCCTACCCACATCTTCGGGATCGGGCTGGGCATGGCCGGGCCCACCATCATTGCCTGGGGTACCGACGAGCAACGCCGGCGATGGCTTCCGCCACTCCTCAGCGGAGAGGAGATCTGGTGCCAGCTGTTCTCGGAACCGGCGGCCGGATCGGACGTGGCCGGGCTACGAACCCGGGCCATCCCCGACGGGGATGAATGGGTGGTGAACGGGCAGAAGGCATGGACCAGCGGCGCCCAGTACTCGAAATGGGGAATGCTGCTGGCCCGAACCGACCCGCAGGTTCCCAAGCACCGCGGTCTCACCTACTTCGTCATCGACCTGGAACAGCCCGGAGTGGAGGTACGTCCGCTTCGGCAGATGACCGGAGGAGCGAACTTCAACGAGGTCTTCTTCACGGATGCCCGGGTGTCGGATGCCAACGTGGTGGGAGGGGTGGGTAACGGATGGTCGGTGGCGGTCACCACCCTGCTCAACGAGCGTCTCTCCATCGGGGCGGTGGGATCGTTGGGCGGGTCGGGCGTGTTCGGCACCGTCCGCCGCATGCTGGACGAGGTGGGCCGGCGCACGGGCCGGCATCCGCTGACCAGTGCCGTCGCCCGCCACCGGCTCGTGGACGTGTATGTCGGGGGAGAGGTGCTTCGCTATCTCTCCCAGCGGCTGATCTCGAAGCTGGCCCGAGGCGAGATCCCCACCGCGGAGGGTGCGACCGCCAAGCTCTCCCTCACCTCCTTGGTCAGCCGGCTGGCCGACTTCGTCATCGACGCCCAAGGACCGGGAGGCGCCCTGGCCGGCGTCGATGCCACCAGCGCCGGCCAGTGGACCCAGTTCTTCCTGGGAGCGCCGGGCCTGCGCATCGCCGGCGGCACCGACGAGATCATGCGGAACATCATCGGCGAGCGGGTACTGGGACTCCCGCCCGAGCCGCGGGTCGACAAGAACAGGCCGTTCGCCGAGCTGGCTTGACCGGCATGCCGGGCACACCCCGGCCGGGATTACACTGCTCGTCCCCATGACCGACCCCATCTGGCTCACCCCCGCCGCCGAAGCCAAGCTCCGGGAGGAGCTGACCAACCTCACCGTCGAGGGCCGCCGGCGTATGGCCGAACGGCTGGAGGAGGCGCGCTCCCACGGCGACATCCGCGAGAACGCCGACTACGACGCCGCCAAGAACGAACCGGGCCTGATGGAGGCCCGAATCCGCCAGCTGAAACACCTGCTCGAGACCGCCGAGGTGCGAGATGTCGAGGACACCGGCAAGGTCGAGGTGGGCTGCCTGGTGACGGTGCTCGACCAGGACGGCGACGAGTACGAGTACTTCGTGGCGCCCCCGGAGAACAAGGTCCCCGGGGTGCTGCTGGCGTCGCCCAACAGCCCGGTGGGCGAGGCGCTGCTGGGATCGTCGGCCGGCGACCAGGTGGGCTACGAGGCCCCCGCCGGTACCTTCGTCCTGCAAGTGGTGGCGGTCCGACCCTTCCCGGGCTGACCCCGGTACTCTTCCCGGCGGTCTCCAACCCGACCGAGCCTCGGAGGTCCTCCGTTGAAGGTACGGCTCCACAAACCGCGGGAGCTCGCCATCAGGCTGCTGGCCATCGCCCGGCTTCGTCCCCGGGACGTGGAGACCTACCTCGACACCCATTCGGTCGAGTGGGAGGCGCTGGCCGGAGCTGCCCCCTACGACGTGGCCGACATCCTGGAGGAGCTGGGCGAAGAGGCAGCCACCGACCTCATCGCCGATCTGACCGCCGGGGACGCCGCCGAGGTCCTGGAGGAGATGAGGCCCGAGCTGGCGGCTGACATCCTCGAGGAGCTGCCGGCACCGGATGCGGCCGTGGTCCTCGAGGAGATGGACCCCGACGATGCCGCCGACGTCATCGCCGAGCTGGAGCCGGATACCCGCGCCCTGGTCCTGGAGCATCTCGAGGACGAGACCGCGGCCGAGGTATTGGAGCTGCTGGCCTATCCCCCCGATTCGGCCGGCGGGCTGATGACCACCGAGGTGGCCTCCCTGCCGGTGGGGATGACGGCCGGGGAGGCGATCGAGGCCATCCGGCGCCTCCACGAGGAACTCGAAGACCTCTCCTACGTCTACATCACCGACGATCTCGGCCGTCTCGTCGGGGTGCTGTCGTTCCGTGACCTGGTGTTCAACCGGCCCGGGGCGGGGCTGGACGAGGTGATGGTGCCCAATCCGGTCGCCGTCGCCCCCGACACCGACCGGGAGGAGGTGGCCGAGGTCATCCAGCGTTACCACCTGTTCGGCCTGCCGGTGGTCGACCAGGCCGGCCTGCTGTTGGGCATGGTGAACACCGATGCGGTGCTGGAGGCGGTGCAACAGGAGGCCAGCGAGGACTTCGCCCAGGCGGTGGGGGCCGGAGCCGAGGACACGGTGTTCACCCCGGTGCGACGTTCGGTTCGGACGCGCCTGCCCTGGATCGCGGTCGATGTGGGCCTGTCCTTCCTGGTGGCGTTCGTGATCGGTCGCTTCGAGGATGTCATCCAGACCACGACCGTGCTGGCCTCGCTCATGCCGCTGGTCGCTCGGGTCGGCGGCGACAGCGGCGCCCAGAGCCTGGCGGTGGTGATCCGCAGCATCGCCACCGGAGACGTTCCCGCCAGCCGGGCCCGTCAGGTGGTGGGGCGCGAGATCCGGATCGGCCTGATCAACGGGCTGGTGATCGCCCTCTTGTCGGGGCTGCTGGGGGCGTTGTTCCAGAGCGCCCAGACCCCGCCCGGGTTGGAGGGAGCGGTGGCCCCCGCCCGCATCGGCACCATCCTGTTCCTCGCCACCTGGGCGAACCTGGTGCTGGCCGGCTTGTCGGGATCGGGAATCCCCCTCCTGCTCCGCCGCTTGGGCCTCGACCCGGCCCTGGCCTCCAACCTGCTGCTCACGACCGTCACCGACCTGATCGGGTTCGGTGGATTCCTGGCCGTGGCCACCATCCTGCTCTGACCTCTAGTCCGGCCGCAGTCAGTCCCCTTGCAGCCGGGACCAGAGGAACCCGGCCGTCATCAGGTCGAGATGCCCACCCCCTCCGTTCTCGAACAGGGTGAAC
>JBFGJL010000248.1:0-3511 GCA_041577235.1 Acidimicrobiia bacterium
CCCCACCTCCGGCCCATCAGGCGGACAGGGCGAGATCGGCCACCATGCCGGCCTCGTAGTGTCCGGGGATCAGGCAGGCGATCTTGGTGACGCTGTCGTCGTCCGGGATCGTGACGGTCAGGGTCTTGGTCTCGCCGGGCATGACGGTGATGAGGTTGGCGTCCTGGGCGTCGCTCGCGGTCTCGTCCTCGTGCCCCTCGTGTCCACTCGCCAGGTGCTCGTCGATCCCGGCCTGGTTGGTGAGCCGGAACTCGTGTTCGATGGAGCCGTCATTGGTGACGACGAACTCCACCATCTCGCCCGGCGCCACCGACACGCTGACCGGTTCGAAGGCGAACTCGGTCATGGCGATCTCGATCTGGCGCGGACCCTCATCTGCCCCGCCCGATTCGCCGCCACCACACGACGCCCCGATGAGCACCAGGGTGAGCAACACCGCTCCCCGTCTCATGATGTTCGTTGTCTTCATGTCGGACTCCTCAGCTCGATCCATCTCAGCCGGCCCCACCGGATCACGAGCCGGCCGCGGCGCGCCGGGACCGGTTCAAGGGGGGACTCGGGCGCCCCACTCTACCGGCGCCGTCGCCCAACCCGGTCGGCCCGCCGCTGGTACGGTTCCCCGGCACATGCACAGGTCGCCCCAATGCTGAGGTTCGCGCTCGGGCCCATCCCGGTCCGGATCCACCTGTCGTTCCTGCTGTTGGCGCTGCTGGCCTGGTCGGCCGGTTTCAGCGGCGGCCAGGTGGCGATCTGGACGGGGGTGGCACTGGTGTCGATCCTCGGCCACGAACTGGGCCACGCCGTCACCGCCCGCCGGTATCGGGCCGAGGCGGCCATCACCCTCTACGCGTTGGGGGGCGTCACTCGCATCGTTCCCACCCGCCCGCTGACCGGCCGCCAGCGCTTCTGGGTGTCGGCGGCCGGTTCGCTGGTGGAGGTGGCACCGGCGGTGGGTCTGCTGCTGGCCGGCCGGAGCGGCGTCTTCGGCTCGTCGGTGGCGGCCGTGCTCTCCGCCCCGTTCGGCGACATGATCGGCCTCGCCGCCCTGCTGGGCGAGCCGGTGGCGTTCGCGGTGGCCACGTTCGTCTGGGTCAGCCTGGTGTGGGGGGTCTTCAACTGGCTGCCAATCCGGGGCCTGGACGGCTACCAGATGCTGGGCCGGATCCTCGAAGCTCGCCTCACCAGGGCGGGAGCCGCCGCCACCTTGCGGGTGGTGGCCGTGGCCACCGGCGCCACGGTGGCCTTCCTGGCGTGGCGGGCCGGCCTGCGGTTCGCGGCGCTGTTCGTGATCATCCTCACCGTGAGCGACGTGTTCCCACGGGCAGTCGGGAGCATGGCCGATCGGTGAGAGGGGCCGCTGGCTAACCTGACGCCGGCGAGCCCGGCCGGCAGTCGAACGGCTGCCCCAGGGCGGGCTCGCAGGCTCCAGAGGCGGCGGGTGGGCGACGAAGGACGGCAGGTGGCGGAGAAGAAGACTCTGTTCTCGGGAATCCAGCCCACCGGTGACGTTCACATCGGCAACTACCTGGGAGCGCTGCGCAACTGGGTGGCGTTGCAGGACGAGTTCGACGCCATCTACTGCGTGGTCGACCTGCACGCCATCACCAGCCCCTACGACGCCCGGGAGCTGCAGCGCAGCCGGGTGAACACCGCCAAGCTGTTGCTGGCGGTGGGAGTCGACCCCGGTCGCTCTCTGCTCTTCTACCAGAGCCAGGTGCCGCAACACGCCGAGCTCAGCTGGATCCTCGGCACCGTCACCTCCCTCGGCGCCCTCAACCGGATGACCCAGTTCAAGGAGAAGGCCGACCGCAGCGGCCAGAACCTGGGACTGTACGCCTACCCGGTGCTGATGGCTGCCGACATACTGCTCTATCGGGCGGAGGCGGTCCCGGTGGGTGACGACCAGACCCAGCACCTCGAGTTGACCCGGGATCTGGCCGAGCGTTTCAACGTCCGCTTCGGCGAGGAGTTCGCCCTTCCCGAGCAGATCACGCCCAAGGTGGGAGCTCGGGTCATGTCGCTCCAGGACCCGACTGCCAAGATGTCGAAGTCGGATCCGGATCCGACCAGCCGGATCCTCCTCACCGATCCCCCCGAGCTGATCGCCAAGAAGATCAAGAGTGCGGTGACCGACTCCGAGCGGGAGATCCGTTACGACCCGCAGAACAAGCCCGGGATCACCAACCTGCTCGACCTGCTGGCCGTCTTCACCGGCCGGCCGGTGGGGGAGCTGGTCGACGAGTACCGCGACGAGCCCTACGGCCACTTCAAGGAACGGGTGGCGACGGCGGTGATCGAGGGCCTTTCTCCCATTCGGCAGACCTACAACGGGCTGGACGACGAAGAGGTGTCGCGGTTGATGGCCAAAGGGGCGCTGGACGCCCGCACCCGGGCCGAGCAGTCGATGACCCCGATCAGGGCCAGGGTCGGTCTCAGCGCCTGACCGGGGCGACGGCGGCCGGAGGACCGGCACCGAATCCGGTCAGAGGCCCGGCACGTCGGTCGGCAGGAAGAACACGATCACCGCCAGCAGGTTGAACCCGGCGTGGGTGAAGATGGACCGGCCCAGGGTCCCGTGTTTCTGGACGAGGTGGCCGAGCACCAGCCCCATGGCGGTCAGCTGCGGAAGGGTGACGGCAGCCGCCTTCCAGAAGTTGGCGAAATCCACCCCCAACAGGTGGAAACCGGCGAAGACGAGGGCGGAACCGACCAGGGCGGTCCTGGGCCCGGTGCGCTCCTCGAGGTAGCGGAGGAGCAAGCCGCGGAACAGCAGCTCCTCGGCGACCGGGACCAGGATGGCCGCCACCACCAGAGCCGCCAGCCGGGCTCCGCCGTCGCTCGCCTCCCGGATGGCGCTGACGACGGTCTGCGGGGTCTCCTCGATGTCGAGCAGGCTGACCAGCGGGAACAACAGGAGGGCCAAGGCGATCTGCAGCGCGATCCCCAGGCCGACGAAGCCGATGTGACCGGGTGCCGCCTCGAAACCGAGGTCGGCGGTGGCGGTGGCGTTGCGGCGTCGGAGCACCCACCGTAGGGCTACCAGGTAGCCGAGATACTGGGCCGGTGCCACCACCCCCCAGAACTGGAGAGCGGTCATGTCGGGCCCCACGACGATGGCGGCGAGCACGATGCCGATGAATCCGCCGGCCACCACCAGGACGATGTCGGAGAACCGCCAGCGGCGGCCGGTGATGGAGAGTTCGGGTTCCACCCTTCGAGAGGTTACCGGATGCCCTCTTCCGCCCGGCTCGGCGTCGTTTGGGACGAACCCGGTCCCTGGTACCGTAGGGCGCCCCGGGGCGGAGAGACATGGAACTCGAGATCGGCATCGGCAAATCGGGGCGCCAGGCCTTCGGATTCGACGACATCGCCATCGTCCCCAGCCGACGGACCCGTGACCCCGACGACATCGACATCTCCTGGCAGCTCGATGCCTTCCGGTTCGAGCTGCCCATGCTCGGAGCCGCCATGGACTCGGCTCTCAGCCCGTCTGTCGCCGTCGAGCTCGGAC
>JBFGJL010000249.1:0-3509 GCA_041577235.1 Acidimicrobiia bacterium
CCACGTCGCCCATCGCCAGCACGATCCGGTCGATGCCGAGCGCCAGACCCACTCCGGGGGTGGGCCTGCCGCCGAGCGTCTCGGCCAGCCCGTCGTAGCGGCCCCCTCCCCCCACCGCGTTCTGGGCCGCCTCCAGCCCGGTAGCGACGTACTCGAAAGCGGTCCGGGTGTAGTAGTCGAGTCCCCGCACCAGCCGAGGGTCCTCCTGGAAGGGGATGTTCGCCGCCGTCAGCAGCTCCTGCACGTCGGCATAGTGGGCCCGGCACGGGTCGCACAGGTGGTGCACCGCAGCCGGAGCATCCTCCAGCTTGGGGGCGCAGACCTTGCAGTCCAGGACCCGTAGAGGGTTGGTGTCCAAGCGGCCCAGGCTGTCGTCGCAGAGGAGGTGGCGTCGCTCTTCCAGGTAGGTGGTGAGCACGGCCAGATAGCCGGGGCGGCACACGTGGTCGCCGAGAGAATTGAGCAGAACCACCAGGTCGGACACTCCGATCGACTGCAGATAGCGGTAGCCGAGCTCGATCACCTCTGCGTCGGCCAGGGGCGCGGCCGTGCCCAGATATTCGACGCCCACCTGATGGAACTGGCGGCGGCGGCCGGCCTGAGGCTGCTCGTAGCGGAACATGGGACCCGAATATGCGACTTTGAGGATGCCGCTGGCCCCGGCTGCCAGGTAGGCACGCACCACGCCGGCGGTGCCCTCCGGGCGCAGCGTCAGCGAGCGTCCACCGCGATCGGGGAAGGTGTACATCTGCTTGGTGACCAGCTCGCTGTCCTCCCCCACCCCCCGTTCGAACACCTCGGTTGCCTCGAACAGGGGGGAGATGATCAGCTCGTATCCGTACCGTTCGGCCCATTCGTCCCAGCTGCGCAACACCCTCCGCCACGTGCGGGAGACCGGGGGAAGGATGTCGTCGGTCCCTTTCGGGGCGCGGAAGCTCATGAGGCGAGGCCTTGGAGGAAAGGATTGGTGCGTCTCTCTCGGCCCAGGGTAGTGGAGGGGCCATGGCCGGGATGGACGATGGTGTCGTCGTCCAGCGGCAGGACGATGTTCACCATGCTCCTCATCAGGGTGGCCAAGTCCCCGCCAGGAAGGTCGGTGCGCCCGATCGACCCGGCGAAGAGCTGGTCACCGGAGAAGAGCACTCCCTCCTCGTCCAACCAGAAACAACAGTGGCCGGGGGTGTGACCGGGGGTGTGGAGGACTTCGAACCGGAGGCCGGCCAGGTCAAGCACATCTCCATGGGCCAGCGCCTCGTAACGCGACGGAGGAGCCACATCCCCCACCGGCAGTGAGCCGAACAGCATCCGCAGCTGGGTCTGCGGGTCGAGCGTGAGGAAGTCGTCGTCGGGATGGACGTACGCACTCACCCCCGTCCGCCGGTGGAGCGGGCCTGCCCCGCCGACATGGTCGACGTGGCCGTGCGTGATCAGCAACGCCACCGGGGTGAGGTCGTGGACCCGCAGCAGCTCGCTCACTCCGTCGGCGTCGGGGGGAGCGTCCACCACAACCGCAGGTCCGCCCCGGTGGGGAGCGACCACGAAGCAGTTGGTTTGGGCCAGCCACAGGGGCCGGGCATCGATCAGCACCGCACTCTCCGCTCTGGAGAGCGCCAGGCTAACCGGCTGCCGGCGGCCCCTAGCTGGGGATCGTGCAGTAGGTCGACAGCGACACCGGGTCGGAGACGCCCACCTCTCTCCACACGCCTGGCTGCGGGATGAACTTGTCGGCCAGGTTGGGATCGAAGGTGAACCCGGTGGTGATCGCGTCGACCGGGGGCCGGAAGTGGATCTCCAGCCGTTGCTGGGAGATGTCCTTCTTGCCGTAGATCGATCCGTAGATGGTGGTCTGCTGGGAGGCGTCGAACTCACCTTCCGACACGATCAGGTGGTGCACCGTGTTGGGGATCGAGTTGGAGGACTGGGCGATGGTCAGGCGCTTGTTGGGATTGTCGACCACCAAGGTCACGGTGGCCGGGGCCAGGGCCGGAGCCGCCCCGGCGGCGGTACCCTTCAGCGTCAGGTTGTCGCTAGTGGCCAGCAGGAAGTGGTTGGTGAGATAGGCGCCGCCCAGGTCCAGGGTGCCGCCCCCGTTCACGTAGTGGGCTCCTCGCAGGTTGGTCTTGTTGGCCGAGTACCAGGTCTGGAACGAGGCCCAGCTCGGCCAGGTGTTTGATCCGACCGCCGCCAGCGACGGGACTCCACCGATCGGTCCGTACTCGCTGGGGTTCCAGGTGAACGCGGGCAGGGCGATGTTGGGGAAGGGCTGGTCGTAGGCGTTGGCGTTGTACACCACGGTGCCGGTCACGTTCGACCCGGCCTGGAGGGAGCCGGTGGCGGTGCGGAAGTAGAGGGTGCCTCCGATCGTCGCCTTGCGGAAATAGGACTTGGTGTACGGGGAGGCCGGATTGGAGTGACGCGCGACCACGTCGGCCAGGTAGTTGGTTCCCACCTTGTCGTCCTGGATGTAACCGTTCACGAACACCGACCCGTCGATCTGGGGGTTGGATCCGCTGGTGATGATCAGGTCCTTGGCGACGGTGACGTTGCCGATCCCCGGGTAGCCGGGATCGTTGCGGAACACCCGGGTGTAGTTGGAGATCACCATGTTCGACCCGGAGAAGGCGTCGCCGTAGATCTCCTTGCGGTTTCCGGCCTGGAGGCCGCCGTCGGCGGCGAACAGGGCATGGCGGAAACCGCCCAGCGGCACCAGCTCCACCTCGAAGGAGACCTTCTTGTTGACCACCTGCCGGGAGGACGTGTCGGGTCCCCATCCCCAAGCCTCGATCAGATACTTGCGATCACCGGTCTTGGTGGCCCGCGCCCAATACTCGCCGGCATCGTCCCCGTCGGCGGTCTGCAGCGTCTCCACCTCGCACTCGCCGGAGCCGTCGGTGCCGAAGTCGGCCGATGAGAGGTCGGCCATGGTGCGGAAGCCGGAGGGGTCGCCGGAGCGGGTGACGTCCTCGGCCAGGAGGTGCATCACCTCGCGGGCGCCGGCCTCGGCGGCGTTGATGGCGGCGGTGCGATGCCGATCGAAGGTCACCTCGTCGAGCTCGTGCACCGAGAGGCTGTACCAGGTGGCACCCAGCGCGAAGACGATGAACGACACCGCCAGGGCGGTGACGATTCCCACCCCATCGTCGGTCCGGATGAGTCTCTTCAGCATGTCGCTCGTTACTCCTGTTGTCTGGGTTGGCTCAGCAGGTCGTCACGTTGGGGGTCCACACGTTGCGACCCGAGATCTCGGTGGTTTCCAGTCGGGGGGCGATCCGGTCGGTGGGTTTGGCGTCCACCCACAGCCGGACCACGATCACCCGTCCCTCGCTGGGGGCGCTGTCGGGCCGCCCCCCCAACGTCTCGAACACCGCCACTCCCACCGAGCCCAGAGGCAGGCCGTGCTCGGTGTTGTAGGCGTCGTCCACGATCGAGGCGTTCTCGACCCCCCCGACCACGGTCGACCAGGTGGCGCCTCCATCGGCGCTCCGCTGCAAGTCGGTGGCATTGCCGTC
>JBFGJL010000250.1:0-3504 GCA_041577235.1 Acidimicrobiia bacterium
GGTGATGGTGCTGCCGCCGGTCCCGGCATCCACCAGGGCGGTGACGATGAGGGTGCGGCTGGCTCCCACCGCCAGCGATCCGACGGTCCACACTCCGGTGGCCGCGACGTAGGCGCCGGCGGAGTCGTCGGAGACGTAGGTCACTCCGGCCGGAAGGAGATCGGTCACCTGCACCGAGCCGGCGCCGTGGCCGCCCAGGTTGGTGACGGTGACCGTGTAGGTCACCAGGTCGCCCTCGCCGGGAGTGGGATCGTCCACCGCCATCGAGACGGCCAGGTCGGCAGTGCGGATGGCGGTGGTCTCGGTGGCCGAGTTGTTGGCGGCCACCGGGTCGGGGTCGGGACCGGTCACCGTGGCGGTGTTGGTCAGGGTGCCGGTGGCCGTTCCGGCCACCGTCAGGTCGATGGTGATCGTCTTGGTCTGACCGCTGGTCATGGTCCCCAGGTCGCAGGTGACCGTGCCGGCCCCGAACGAGCAGCTCCCGCCGGCCGTTGTGGCGGAGACGAAGCTGGTCCCGGCCGGGATCGGATCGGTCACGGTCACCCCGGTGGTGGTGGAGGGTCCGTTGTTGGTGACGCTGAGGGTGTAGGCGAGGGGAGCCCCGGGGGACACCGGATCGGCCGAGTCACTCTTGGTGATGGCCAGGTCGGCCTGGCGGATGGCGGTCACCGCGTGGGTCACGGCGTTGATGTTGGCGTTGTAGTGGTAGCTGTTGCCGGAGAAGTCGTAGATCAGCGCCGACAGGGTGGCCGTGCCGGTCCCCACCACCCGCACCGTGTAATTGACGGTGATGTCGCCCCCGGCCTTCCCTCCCGGGTACTGGACGGGTCCGATGCAGGAGCGGTAGGTGGGGCTGGTCGGGTTGGGGTCCCAGCCGCAGGCGTCGGCGTAGAGCTTGTCGTTGGTGCCCCCGGCCGGGGAGGAGTAGGCGGCCGACACCGAGACCAGCTCGTAGATCGAGCCGGGGAAGTGGACCGAGTGGACCAGCTGCTCGTAGCCCTGGGTGGCGGTCTTGCCGGTCATCGAGAAGGTGTAGGTGTTGCCCACTACCACCGTCGACGGTCCGGTCAGGCTGAGGGTGGCGTTGCGGTTCTGCGACACCAGCCGCTCGATGTAGAGCTGCCGCGGGGTGGGGGTGCTGACCGTTCCCAGCCCGTCGGCGGTGACGTCGACCCGATAGCCGCGGCTGGTGCCGAAGGCGGCGGCGTTGGCGGTCACCGCCACGTCGAAATACACATCCCGGCAAGCGCCGGCCGCCAGCGAAGCGACGGTGATCTGGGAGGGCCCGGCCAGGCTCAGGTAGGCGTTGGCGCTGGTCCACACGTACGTTGCTCGCACGTTGGTGGCGGCGGAGGTACCGGTGTTGCACACCCGGGCGCCCACCAGGTAGCGGGTGGGTCCGGTGGCGGGGGCGTTGGAGTCGAGACCGATGGTGTTCCAGGTGATGGTGCGGACGGTGAGCACCGGGGTGGCCAGGGCCGGGGCGGCCGGCAGCAGCGAGCCGATGAGGAGGACGAGGGCGGTGAGGAGTCGGAGGCGACGGCCACCCGGCCGGTCACCCCACCGGGGGCGGATCCGGGAGCTTGAGCTCGGCCGCTCGGGAAAGGCCCCCCGAGGCCGATCCCCCTTGACTCGTGATTTCATACACATGTCATCGGCTCCGGCGGGCTTCCAATGCACGCCATCACCATCCCGCCCGATATGACTAGTCACCTGCTCCGCAAGCGGACGGGTCCCGTACACTGCGGGGATGCGATCGATCTGGAAGGGCGCCATCAGCTTCGGTCTGGTGACCATTCCGGTCGCCCTGTTCTCGGCGACCGAGAACCGCACTCCCAAGTTCAAGATGCTGCGGGGTTCGGACGGCTCCCCCATCAAGTACAAGCGGGTGGCCGAGAGCGACGGCAGCGAGGTGGCCTGGGAGGACATCGTGCGGGGCTACGAGGTCGAGAAGGGGCGCTACGTGGTCTTCACCGACGAGGAGCTGGAGGCGGCGGCGGCCAAGAGCGGAGCCAAGCTGGTGGATGTCATCCAGTTCGTCGACGAGTCCGAGATCGACCCGATCTACTACAAGTCGGCCTACTACCTGGCCCCCGAGAAGACCGGCGTCAAGGCCTACCGGATCCTGCTCGAGGCCTTGCGCGAACGGGGGAGGGTGGGGCTGGCCAAGGTCGCCATCCGCGAGAAGCAGCACCTCGCCACCCTCCGGGCCCAGGACGGGGTGCTGGTGATGGAGACCATGTACTGGCCGGACGAGATCCGTGCCCCCGCCTTCGAGGAGCTGGAGACCGAGGTCGAGGTGCGGGACGAGGAGGTGGAGATGGCCGGGCTCATCATCGACAACCTCACCGCCCCCTTCGTACCCGACCAGTTCCAGGACGCCACTCGCACCGCCATCGAGGAGATGGCCCGCCAGAAGATCGAAGGTGAGGAGATCGTCGCCCCCGAGAGTCCGGAGCCGACCAAGGTGGTCGACCTGCTCGAGGCGTTGAAGGCGAGCGTCGAAGCCACCAAGGCCAAGAAGGCGGCCAGCTAGCACCCCCGCCCAGGGCAGGGAAAGACCCGAGCCCGGTTGGGGCGATGTATATTCAAGGCATAGACCGGGCTTGACGGCCCACCGGGGCCGGCTACTTTGTCTATACAAGATACAGACATGCTTTCGAACGCGATCTGCATTGGGAACGGCAAGGGTGGGGTCGGCAAGACCTCGATCGTGGCCAACGTGGCGGGGGTAGCCGCCGCCAACGACTGGCGGGTGCTGGCAGTGGACCTCGACCCGCAGGGCAACCTGGGCTCCGACTTCGGGTTCAAGCAGCGGGGGATCGGTGACGAAGGGGCGGAGCTGCTGGCGGCGGTGGTGGAGGGACGGGCGCCCCGGCCGCTGATCGGAGTGCGACCCAACCTGGATGTGGTGGCGGCGGGTCGCCAAACGCCGGATCTGCACGCCATTCTCGCCACACGCCGCCTGGGCGATCCGGCCCGGATCGCCGATCTCGCCGCCGCCCTCGCCCCGCTGGCCGACGGGTACGACCTGGTCCTGTTCGATTGCCCACCCGCCGGAGGGGTGGCGGTCGATGCGGCGCTGGTGGCCAGCCGCTGGTTGGTGATTCCGGTCAAGTTCGACGAAGGTTCGCTGGACGGCCTGGAGCTGATGGCCGGCCAGTTCGCCGGTGCCCGGCGGACCCACAACCCGGCATTGGCGCTGATGGGGGTGGTGCTGTTCGACTTCTCCACCGCCGGGACCGTGATCCGGCGGGAGGTGCGGACCACCCTGGTACAAGAGCTGGGCCAGTCGGCCCGGGTGTTCCAGGCGGTGATCCGCAAGTCGGAACGAGGGGCCTACGACATGCGCCGCCGAGGCCTGCTGGCATCCGAATACCAGCGGAAGGCGGCAGAGGCGGCGGCGGGAACGTCGGTGGCCGACCGGATCAGGGCGGCCCGACGCGGCACCCCACTGGAGCGCTACTCCACCGGCGCCGCCGGCATCGCCGACGACTACACCGA
>JBFGJL010000251.1:0-3502 GCA_041577235.1 Acidimicrobiia bacterium
CATCCCGCGCAACACCACCATCCCCACCTCGAAGAAGGAGATCTTCTCCACGGCGGCTGACAACCAGACCGCGGTGGACGTCTACGTCTTCCAGGGCGAGCGCCAGATGGCGCGCGACAACCGCCTGCTGGGCCTGCTGGTAGAGCCGCTGGGCCAGCGCCTGAGAGGCGGTCAGGACCTGCTCCATCTTGGTGCGGACCTCGGCGGCCGGGGTCTGCTGGTCCTCGAGGGTGGTCTTGAGCTCAGCCAGGGCGGTCTCGATCGCCTCCTTCTCTTCGTCGTTGAGCTGCTCGGCCTGTTCCTTGAGGAGCTTCTCGGTCTGGTGTACGACCTGGTCCGCCTGGTTGCGGGTCTCGGCCGCCTCCCGCCGGGCCTTGTCCTCCTCCGCGTGCTGCTCGGCGTCCCGGACCATCCGGTCGATGTCCTCACGGGCGAGGGCCGTCCCGCCGGTGATGGTCATCGCCTGCTCCTTGCCGGTGCCCAGGTCCTTGGCGTTCACCGAGACGATCCCGTTGGCGTCGATGTCGAAGGTGACCTCGATCTGAGGGATGCCCATCGGCGCCGGGGGAATGCCGGTGAGCCGGAACTTGCCGAGGCTCTTGTTGTCGGTGGCCATCTGCCGCTCGCCCTGCAAGACGTGGATCTCGACCTCCGGCTGGTTGTCCTCGGCGGTGGTGAACACCTCCGAGCGACGCGTCGGAATGGTGGTGTTGCGCTCGATCATGCGGGTCATGATCGAGCCCTTGGTCTCGATCCCGAGGGTGAGCGGGGTCACGTCCAGCAGGAGGATGTCCTTGACGTCACCCTTGAGCACCCCGGCCTGGAGGGCGGCGCCGGCCGCCACCACCTCGTCGGGGTTCACCCCCTTGTGGGCTTCCTTGCCGGTCAATTCTTGTACGAGCTCCTGCACGGCCGGCATCCGGGTCGAACCGCCAACCAAAACGACGTGGTCGATCTCGCTCACCGCGATCCCGGCGTCCTTGATGACCTGGTGGAAGGGATCCTTGGTGCGGGCCAGGAGGTCCTCGGTCATCTTCTGAAAGTCGGAGCGGGTCAGCTTCTTCTGCAGGTGGAGGGGGCCTTCCGACGTGGCCGTGATGAAGGGGAGGTTGACCTCGGTCTCGGGCACGGACGACAGCTCGATCTTGGCCTTCTCTGCCGCCTCCTTGAGGCGCTGCATCGCCATGCGGTCCTTGGAGAGGTCGACCCCCGACTCGTTCTTGAACTCGGTCACCAGCCAGTTCATCACCGCTTCGTCCCAGTCGTCACCCCCCAGCTGGGTGTCACCGCTGGTGGCCTTGACCTCGAACACGCCCTCACCGATCTCCAGCAACGAGACGTCGAAGGTGCCGCCCCCCAAGTCGAACACCAGGATGGTCTGGTCGTGCCCTTTATCGAGCCCGTAGGCCAGCGAGGCGGCGGTGGGCTCGTTGATGATCCGAAGCACCTCCAACCCGGCGATCTCACCCGCCTCCTTGGTGGCCTGGCGCTGAGCGTCGTTGAAATAGGCGGGGACGGTGATCACCGCTTCCGTGACCTTGTCGCCCAGGAAGGCCTCGGCGTCCCGCTTCAGCTTCTGCAGGATCCGGGCCGAGATCTCCTGGGGCCGGTAGGTCTTTCCGTCGATGTCCGCCGACCAGTCGGTGCCCATGTTGCGTTTGACCGACCGGATCGTGCGGTCGGGATTGGTGATGGCCTGGCGCTTGGCGACTTCGCCCACCAGCACTTCGCCTTCCTTGAACGCCACCACCGACGGGGTGGTGCGGTTCCCCTCGGCGTTCGGGACGATGGTGGGCTCGCCCCCCTCCAGCACCGCGATGACGCTGTTGGTGGTACCCAGGTCGATTCCGACGGCTTTGGCCATGATGCCTGCTCCTCAGGTCTGTGGAAGTTCAGTCTCAGCTGATTGTATAACCTGAGTGACCTACTGTCATATTTCCGCATCGGCCACATTGGTGGGAAAGCCGAGCCTGCCCGGTCGGGACGGGAAGGCGGCGATCACCTCGGCGAAGTGCTCGATGGGCCGGGTGGTGGTCAGATCCGGGAAGTTGACGATGGCGGTCTGAACCCCGGCCTCCGCCAGTTCCCGGTACCGTCCCACCTGGTCGGCGGCCGTGCCGGCGTTGACCCGGGCGGCGTAGGCCTCGGCCGAGCTGGACCGGGGACGGAGCCGGTCGATCTCGGCCGCCAGCTCGGTCGGTGAGGAGGCGACGAGGGCCGTGCCGAGATGGGTCACCTCGATCTCGGCCGGATCCCGATCGAAGGTCAGGCAGTGGGCCGCCAGCACCTCCAGCTTGCGGCCGACGGTGGCGGCGTCTCCGAACAGATTGCAGGCGTCGGCGTAGCGCGCCACCAGCCGCAGAGTCTTCCGCTCGCCCGACCCACCTATCAGGATGGGGACCTGCTCTTGCAGGGGGCGGGGATAGCAGATGGCCTCCGGGACGGACAGCACCTTCCCCCGGAAGGAGGGGCTGCCTGGACCCCAGAGGAGCGGGAGCAGCTGCAGGGTGTCCTCGAGCAGGGCGTAGCGGGAAGCCCGATCGGGGAACTCCCAGCCGTAGGCCCGGTGCTCCCGCTCGAACCACCCCAGGCCGAGGCCGCACACCGCCCGGCCCTCGGACAGCACGTCGAGGGTGGCGACGATCTTGCCGAGATGAGCCGGGTTGCGGTAGGTGACGCCGGTCACCAGCACCCCCAGCCGCACTCGGCGGGTGTGGGCGGCCAGGAAGCCGAGGGTGGTGTAGGAGTCGAGCATGTCGTGCCATTCCGGGCCGACCATCGGGATCTGCAGGAAGTGGTCCATCACCCAGAGGCTGGAGAACCCGACCGCCTCGGCGGCGCGGGCGATGTCCCGGAGGTAGGGCCCGATCGCGGCGGGTCCGTCATCCCAGGTGAAGGATGGGATCTGCAAACCGAAGTCGAGCGCCAGCGGCGTCCGACTCTGGCGTTCCGCCAGGTGGGGGGACTCGACCAGGGCCGGCGGCAGCAGCCGAACCCGGCCGGGCGGACGGACGGCGACGAAACCCTCCTCGACCAGCCGATCCTTCACCTCCGACCAGCGGCTGATCTGGGCCGAGAGGACCTTGGCCGGCACCGGCCGCTCCCGTGCCCGATTGCGTTGCCGGCACACTTTGGCGGGGGTGTCGAAACCGATGGCGTAGGCCGGAACCGACTCGGCCCTGGCCAGACCGAGCAGTCGCTCTCGGGTCTCGTCGTCCAGTCCGAGGGTGTCGACGACGGTGGTCAGGCCGCGACGGAGGCGGCGCTCGACGATCTGAAACAGCAGCTCGAAGGCGTCCCGACTGGCCTGCTGGTCGTGCTCCCCCAAGCCGACCATCGCCCGCAGCCGGTCCGACGACACGATCTGGTCGGGGGCGAAGTTGCCGGCGGCCCAGGTCGATTTCCCCGACCCGGAGGGGCCGACCAGCACCACCAGGCACGGCATCGGGAGTCGCAGCTCCATGCCGGCACGCTAGCCCCACCCGCCCCGGCCCACGCCGGC
>JBFGJL010000252.1:0-3498 GCA_041577235.1 Acidimicrobiia bacterium
CGTGACCGGTGATCCGTTTCGACCGGCGGGCCGTTTCGTGGCGAAGGTGGGCCTCGCCTACCTGTTCGGTGGACCCCGGGCGAACGACCTGCCCAACCTCCACGCCGCCCTGACCGGGCGCGACGAGATCGGGGAGTGGGACGAGGGCACCCAGCTGGTCTGGGAGTGCAGGGCCGAGCTTCCCCACCGGGGGTGGGCTTGGTACGGAGCCTGGTTGCGGTCCCGCGGCACCTTCGTGTCGGTGGAGCTGCTTCCGGCCGCCCTCGGCTGGCTGGGCCGCACCGGCGACGAGCGCACCGAGCTGGCCGCCGCCCACCGTTCCTCCCCCGAGGCCGGCCGCATCTACGAGGCGATGTTGGCCGAAGGTCCCCTGGCCAGCGGCGAGCTGCGAGCGCTCTCCGGCTTGGAGGGAGCCGAGCGGGCCTTCCGGCGGGCGTTGGGGGAGCTGCAGCGGCATCTGCTCGTCACCATGTTCGGATCGGAGGAGGCGACGGGATCATGGGCTTCGTCCGTGTTCGAACTGACCGCCCGCGCCTTCCCGATCGGCCGGCCGCCCCCCGCCCTCGGCGGCCTCTCCCGCCTGGTGGCGGCCTACCGCGACGTCGCCGCCGCCCCCGATGCGGCCGGGGCCGCCCGTCTGCTGGGAGCCCCGGTGGCGACGGTGCGGGAGGTGTGGTGAATCGGGAACAAACACGAAACACTTCCGGGGACGGGAGCGAACCGGGGGTACGGTGGCGTTGCCCCTCTGCGACCCGGCCGGGCCGGACCACCGCCACCCAGGAGCACCTGACATGACCATCTTCGGCCGCATCGAGGAGTTCGTCGGCACCTACCTCTACCCCTGGAGGTGGCTGATCGCGGCGCTGCTGGTGGCGGGAGTGATCGCCTTCATCGTCGTCGCCGTGCGGCGGGGGTGGGTGGCGGCCGCCCGCCGCCATCCGGGCCGGGTGGCGGCGGTGGCGCTGCCGCTGCTGGCGGTCGGGATTCCGGTCGGGTGGTATCTGGCCTCTCCCCTCTTCATCCGCACCGAGCTGAACGAAGCCGCTCCCATCCCGGTGACCACCATCACCACCGTCACCACTCCCCCGTCGACCACCACCTCCCCCCCGGCCGAGCCCGATCCGTCCGCCGCCACCACCACCACGACCAACACGACAGTTCCCGAGCCGGAGGGTCCGGCCGGGGTCGTCGCCACCGGCACCTTCCTGGGGGCCGACGAGTTCCACTTCGGGAGCGGCAACGCGGTCGTCATCGAGACCGCCCCCGGCGCCTACACCCTGCGGTTCGAGGATTTCTCGGTGCGGAACGGGCCCGAGCTGTACGTGTACCTCTCCCCCACCGAGACCTACGACGAGCAGGCGCTGGAGGTCGGCCGGCTGAAAGCGACCGACGGGAGCTTCAACTACGAGCTGCCGGCCGGGACCGATCCATCCCAGTTTCAGAGCGTGATCGTCTGGTGCCGGCCCTTCGGGGTGCTGTTCGCCTCGGCCCTCCTGTCGGCCTGAGCGGCCGGCTCACACCTCCTGGAAGAGGTAGCGACGGAGGACGTCGATCCGGTCCTCGAACCCCTCGTCCGGATACAGGTACCACAGCATGGCGGCAACGGTGGAGAGGAGCGGATTGCCGTCTTGGGGCGTGAAGCAGAAGCCGACCAGCTCGTTGCCGTTGCGCACCGCCAGGGTCTCCACCGGGACCACCGTCTGGCTGAGGATGCGGCCGTAGTAGCCGTGGTCTCGCCCGAACGAGAACACCTGGTTGACCGACCGCTTGTAGGTGGTGGCCACCCGGGTGTTGGCGGCCAGCCGCCGCCGGGCCTCGTCCACGGTGATCTCCCGGTCGAGGGTGAGGCTGAAGTGGATGGCGTGCATGTACTGGGTGTTGAGCTTCACCGCCGACGAGAACACCGGCAGGTCGTAGCCGAGGGTGGCGAACAGCTCGTGGGTGTCACGGGCGTGGTGGGTGCCGAAGCGCTCGATGTCGTGACGACCGACCGTCGGCCCGGGGACGAAGCCGACGTCCTGGCTGATGTCGTTCGACCTCCGCATGCAGAGGAAGCGTCCGTCCACCAGGTGGCTGGTGCCGTCCTCGTCCATCGCCAGGGTCTTGATGAGCACCGAGATGTTGTGGGTGTTGCAGGAGACGATGTGGAGGAAGCGGTCTTCGCCGTGGACGAGGGCGGAGTCGTTGATCCCGCGGGCGTACATCTTTCCGAACCCGAACTCGGAGCCTTGGGCCATGAAGCCCCGCGGTCCCACCGCCTCCTCGTAATAGTCGGCCTTGTTCTGGTTGCCGGCCGGGGTGCAGTCGATCACCACCGTCGCCCGCTCCACCGCTTCCCGCGTCTCGTACTTGGGGGGATGGCCCAGCTCCTCGAAGGTGCTGCGCTTGTCTTCGTCGACCACCAGCGACGCCCCCCGGCGGATCAGGTCGTTGACCTTGCCCCGCTCGGTCAGCAGCGGGGTGCGCTTGTGGAAGGTGACCTCGTCGATCCCGAAGGCCTCCCGGTTGTCGGCCAGCAGCCCGATCAGTGGCTCGCCGATCGTCCCGGTGCCCTTGACATGAATGATGCTGGTCATCGCTCCCTCCTCGTCAGAAGGAGCCTACCGCTCACACCCGGGCAGCCGGCTGGGCGCTGAACTGCTCCTCCTCGGTCGAGCCGTGCAGGGCGAGGGTGGAGGAGGCGCCCCCACCGATCACCTGCGCCACCTCGTCGAAGTACCCGGCTCCGACCTCCCGTTGGTGGCGGGTGGCGCTGTAGCCGGCCGCCTCCAGCCCGAACTCCCGCTCCTGCAGGCGGACGTAGGCGGGCATCCCCTCTCGGGCGTAGCCCTGGGCCAGCTCGAACATGCCGGCGTTGAGGGCGTGGAACCCGGCCAGGGTGATGAACTGGAAGGCGTAGCCCATCTCGGCCAGGGCGGGCTGGAAGCGGGCGATGGTGTCGTCGTCCAGGTGGCGCCGCCAGTTGAAGGACGGGGAGCAGTTGTAGGCGAGCAGCTTGCCGGGGAAGCGGGCGTGGATGGCGGCGGCGAACCGCTCCGCCTCCGCCAGGTCGGGGTGGGCGGTCTCACACCAGATCACGTCGGCGTAGGGGGCGTAGGCCAGGCCGCGGGCGATGGCCGCCTCCAGCCCGTTCCTGACCTCGTAGAAGCCCTCGGCGGTGCGGGTGCCGAGCGAGAACTCCCGCTCACGGGGATCGATGTCGCTGGTGAGGAGGGTGGCGGCGTTGGCGTCGGTGCGGGCCACCAGCACCGTCGCCGCCCCCATCACGTCGGAAGCCAGCCGGGCGGCGGTGAGCGTCCGGATGTGTTGGCTGGTGGGGACCAGCACCTTCCCGCCCATGTGGCCGCACTTCTTCTCGGAAGCGAGCTGATCCTCGAGGTGCACCCCGGCCGCTCCCGCCTCGATGAACGCCTTGGTCAGCTCGAACACGTTGAGGGCCCCGCCGAAGCCGGCTTCACCGTCGGCCACGATCGGCACCAGCCATTGGCGGCGGTCGTC
>JBFGJL010000253.1:0-3483 GCA_041577235.1 Acidimicrobiia bacterium
CCGGTGACCCCGCTGACGGTGAACCGCAGGTAGGAGCGGACGTCGGGGGAGGCGTCGGCCCGGAGGGTGGTGGCGGTCCCGTAGTTGGTGGTGGCCTTGGACGAATCGACATAGGCATCCGCCACCGGACCCACCCGCACCGTCTGCGGAGGCGCCGGGGTGGTGGCAGAGGCCGCGTTCGACGGCACCGACCGATTGCCGGCCGCGTCGAAGGCCTCGACCTGGTAGCTGTAGGTCGTGGAGGGGTTGACGGTGGTGTCGCCGTAGGCGAGCGTGGAACCCCCTACCGTCGCCAGCGCCGCCCCATCCCGGTACACCGTGTAGCCGGCCACGCCGTAGTTGTCGCTGGAGGCAGCCCAGGACAGGTCGATTCGGGTCGAGCTGGTCGCCACCGCCGACAGGGGAGACGGCGGGGTGGGCGGCGAGGTGTCGGGAGTGGCGGAGCTGCACTGGATGGTGCCCGAGTCGAGGACCGACCCGGCCCTGGTCACGAACTGGAAGTTGGCGCTGGTCGCCTCCAGATCCAGCAACAGCGACCCGTAGGCGTTGGTGGTCGAGTCGAAACCCACCGCCATCCGGGAGTCGGTGGAGACGAACGACTGGATGCCATGCCCGCCACCTCCCACCACGAACTGGGTGACGCCGGCGGGGTCGGCATTCAGGTTCCGGTCGAGCGGCGTCCATCGCTGGTAGTTGTGGTCGTGGGCGGTGAGGACGAGGTCGACCCCCCAGTCCGCCATGAGCTTCCACATGTTCTGGAGCCGGACCGAGCCGCCCTGCGGCCCCACGCTGAGGACAGGATGGTGGAAATACACGACGGTGCAGGCCGAGGTGTTGGCGGCGAGGTCGCTCTCCAACCACTGGTACTGGGCCGATCCGGGGGCCACCTGGTTGAACTGGCTGGTGGAGTTGATGCTGACGAAGTGCCAGCCGCCGGCGTCGTAGCTGTAGTAGTTGGGGACGTTGTCCCAGTAGTCGAAATAGCCGGGGGCGGCGTTGCCCTCGTACTCGTGGTTGCCGACGGTGGGGTTGGTGATGTCCCGGAATCGTCCGTACAGGGTCCCTTGCGGGCCGTACCAGTTGAAGAACTCCGACCTGGATCCCTTCTCGTACACGTCACCCAGGTAGAGCACGAGGTTGGGGTTGGCGTTGGCGATCCCGTTCACCACCTCGGTGGCGAAGGTGCGCCCTCCCGCCCCATCCCCGACCGCCGCCACCCGGAACTTGGCCCCGGGGGCCGGGGTGGACCCGGATCGGGGGGTGAACGTGTTGGTGTTGACCGGTGGCGTCACCACCCCGTTGGCGAGGACGACGGGAATGGCGGCCCGCTGAGTGGTGTACCCGTCCTGCATCAACGCCTCCGCCTCCAGCGTGTAGGGCCCGTCCACCCAATCGGCGCTGCGCAGCATGAACGTCCACGGGCTGGAGAAGTCGGTGAGGACGTACGAGCCGTTCAGGTAGAAGACCGCCCGTCGCACCCCCGGGTTGGTGCCGGCGACGGTGACGGTGGCGGCCACGGTGGCGTTGCCGGTGAGGGTGGCACCGGAGGCCGGGGCGGTCAGACACACGGTCACGGTGTAGGCACCCCCGTTGGGTCCGCTGGTGGTGCAGTGGGCCGAGGCGGCGGCAGGAGGCGAGGGTGGGAGGACGGCGGCGAGCACCACCCCGATCAAGAGGAGCACACCCCAACCACCCAACCGACCCTGGCCTCCCATGGACCCTCCAGCCCAACGGTGCCCGGCGACACCCCAGCCGACCGGACTGACGGTACGTTAGCGCGCAGCCACCAACAGTGGTAGCGAAATGACCGGCGTTCTTCGCCGCCGGCGGCCCGGGCCGGCGCCCCACCCCGTCCCACCCGGGGCCGGACCCGCCGGGCGGGTAGGCTCGCGCCGTCCAGCGGGCCGAGACAGGCAGGAGGCGACCGTGAGCCCGTTCCGAGCGTCGGTGCCGTTCACCGAGTCGTGGCAGCACTTCGACCTGGCCGTGGCTGACCGGGTGGCCACCCTCACCTTCAACCGGCCCGACCAGCTCAACGCCCTCACCTTCGAGGTCTATGCCGACCTGCGCGACCTGCTGGCCGAGCTCGAACACCGCCAGGACGTGGCGGTGCTGGTGATCACCGGCTCCGGCCGCGGGTTCTGCTCGGGCGGTGACGTCCATCAGATCATCGGGCGGCTGCGGGAGATGGACAGTCGGGGGTTGCTCGAGTTCACCCGCATGACCGGGGCGGTCGTGCAGCGGATGCGGGAGCTGCCGGTTCCGATCGTCGCCGCCGTCAATGGGGTGGCGGCCGGGGCGGGGGCGGTGATCGCTCTCGCCTCCGACTTCCGCATTCTCGCCCGATCCGCCTCCTTTCGGTTCTTGTTCACCCAGGTGGGGCTGGCCGGAGCCGACATGGGATGCGCCTATCTGCTTCCCCGGGTGGTGGGCCTGTCCCGGGCTACCGAGCTGCTCATGCTGGGCGATCGCTTGGAGGCGGAGGAGGCCGTACAGATCGGCCTGGCCCGGGAGGTGGTCGACGACCACGACCTCCAGGGGGCGGCAGCCGCGCTCGCCCGGCGACTGGCCGACGGTCCCACCTTCGCCTACGCCGCCACCAAGTCCCTCCTCTCCAAGGAGCTCGATCTGGATCTGGCCGGGGCCATCGAGCTGGAGGCCTACACCCAGGCGCTGTTGATGACCAGCGAGGATCACGCCGAGTTCTACCGGGCGTTCACCGAGGGGCGGGAACCGACCTGGAGGGGAAGATGACTCACCACCTCGTCAACCCCGAGACGCTGTCGCCCCCGACCGGCTTCTCCCACGTGGTGGTGCCGGCCGCCGGTCGAACGATCTACCTGGCCGGGCAGGCCGCCCAGCTGCCGGACGGTTCGATCGGAGGCGCCGGCCTGGTGGAGCAATTCGCTCTGGCCGCCGCCAACGTGGCGACCGCTCTCCGCGCCGCCGGAGCCGAACCTCATCACCTCGTCTCGTTGCTGATCTTCGTCACCGACCTCGAGGACTACCGGGTGCGGCTGGCCGAGATCGGGCCCGCCTACCGAGCCGTCTTCGGCCGGCACTATCCGGCCATCTCGCTGTTCGAGGTCAGCCGCCTGTTCGACCCGGCCGCCCTGGTCGAGCTGGTGGCGACGGCGGTGGTTCCGGCCCCGGCCGCATCCGACTGACAGCGCCCGACCGAGTGGGGTCGCCCGCCCGGCCGCGGCGGTCGCCGGACGGCTTCCCACTCTGATAGCTTGTTGCAAGCGAGTTGCGATAAGGCGGGGACGAACGTGGAGACTCTCGACATCGGGCAGGGCTTCGGGTGGGGGCTGCTGGTCGCCGCCTTCCTGCTCGGACTGCGCCACGGGATCGACTGGGATCACCTCGCTGCCATAACCGACATCACCGCCTCCCAGGACACCCCTCGGCGGGGGTTGATGCTGGGAACGCTCTACGCCTCCGGCCACGCCCTGGTGGTGTTCCTGATCGGCTCGGTGGCCA
>JBFGJL010000254.1:0-3483 GCA_041577235.1 Acidimicrobiia bacterium
ACTTCCGCGACAAAGAGGACCTGATCGCCTCGCTGGTCGAAGAGACCCTCCCGGAGACGGTGGAGGAGCTGCTGGCCCGGGTTCCGCCCGGACTCTCGGTGGCGGAGCGGCTGGTCGACCTGGCAGAGAAGACCGTGGAGTTCGTGGCCACCGACCCGGTGTTGGGACTCATCCTCCACCGGGAGGCGCCCAAGCTGTCCCCGGCCGCCCAAGAGCGGGTCCGGGCTGCCCACGGTGACCTCGGAACCGAGTTCGCCGGCCTCTACCGGGCCGGGGTGCGGGAGGGTGCCTTTCGGCCGATGCCGCCCGACCTGGCCGGGCGGTTCATCCAGGATGTGATCATGTCGGCCGCCAAGGCCCTGCTGGCAGAACGCCGTCCGGAACGGCGCATGGAAGAGGTGACCGAGGCGATGGGGCAATTCCTCCTCCACGGGTTGACCGTCGGGCGCTGATCATCACGCCCCTTTCCGACCCGACCCCGCTCGGCTAGCTTGGACTGATCGACTTCCCCACGAGGCCTCCCGCATGAGCGACCGCTACACCAATCGTGAGCTGTCCTGGCTCGATTTCAACGATCGGGTCCTGGCGATGGCGGCCGACAAAGAAGCGCCCCTGCTGGAGCGGGCCAAGTTCCTGGCCATCTTCGCCACCAACCTCGACGAGTTCTTCCAGGTGCGGGTGGCCGGCCTCAAGGAGCAGGCGGCGCTGGGAGTCCGGGCCCCCGCCGCCGACGGCATGACCGCCGAGGAGCAGCTCGCCGCCATCCGCGAGCAGGTCCTACCCCTCTATCGGGAGCTGAGCCGGATCTTTCTCGAGGAGGTGGCGCCCGGGCTGGAGGAGGCCGGTTTGATCTTCTCGTCGTGGGAGGAGCTTGACGACGAGGACCGCAAGTTCGTGGACGAGCAGTTTCGCCAGCGGGTCTTCCCGGTGCTCACACCGCTGGCGGTCGACCCCGCCCACCCGTTTCCCTACATCTCCAACCTGTCGCTCAACCTGGCGGTGTTCGTCCGTAACCCCAAGTCGGGCGTGTCGCGTTTTGCCCGGGTGAAGGTGCCGCCCATCCTGCCGCGGTTCCTGATGATGCCGGACGGTGAGCGGTTCCTCCCCCTGGAGCAGGTGATCGCCGCCCACCTCGAGGAGCTGTTCCCCGGCATGGACATCCTCGCCCACTACCCGTTCCGGGTGACCCGCAACGCCGATCTGTCGCTCGAGGAGGAAGAGGCTGACGATCTGCTGGCCGCCATCGAGACGGAGCTCAGCCGCCGCCGGTTCGGGCGGGTGGTTCGGGTGGAGGTGGAGCCATCGATCACCGACGACGCCCTCGATCTCCTCATGCGAGAGATGCGGCTCACCGCCGACGACGTCTATCTGGTCGACGGTCCCCTCGACATGACCGGCCTGTGGGCGCTGACCGAGCTCCACCGGCCCGACCTGAAGTGGGACGCCTTCACCTGGGTGACAGAGCCCCGCCTCGCCCCCGTGGAGGGGGAAGCGCCCAACCTGTTCGACGTCATCGGCGCCGGCGACGTGATGGTCCATCACCCTTACGACTCCTTCACCAACAGCGTGGTGACCTTCCTCTCGCAGGCGGCCCGCGATCCTCACGTGCTGGCCATCAAGCAGACCTTGTATCGGACCTCGGCCGGCAGCCCGATCATGAAGGCGTTGGTGCAGGCGGCCAAAGCCGGGAAGCAGGTAGCTGCACTGGTGGAGCTGAAGGCACGTTTCGACGAAGAGCGCAACATCGAGTGGGCGCGGCTCCTGGAGGAGGTGGGCGTGCACGTGGTGTACGGCCTGGTCGGTCTCAAGACCCACACCAAGACCGCCTTGGTGGTGCGGGAGGAAGGGGACGTGATCCGCCGGTACTCCCACGTCGGTACCGGCAACTACAACGACGCCACCGCTCGGGTCTACGAGGACCTGGGTCTGCTCACCGCTGACGACGACATCGGGGCCGATCTCACCGACCTGTTCAACTTCCTCACCGGATACAGCTCCCAGCGCAAGTACCGCAAGCTGCTGGTGGCACCGGTGCAGCTCCGCAAACGATTGGGGAAGATGATCGAGCAGGAGACCGCGGCCGACGATGGCCACATCGTCATGAAGATGAACTCGCTGACCGACGAGGACATGATCGAGGCCCTCTACCGGGCGTCGGCCGCCGGTACCAAGGTCGAGCTCATCGTGCGCGGCATCTGCTGCTTGCGGCCCGGGGTCAAGGGCCTCTCGGAGAACATCACGGTCCGGTCGATCGTGGGCCGTTACCTGGAGCACTCTCGCATCTACCGCTTCGGGAGCGCCGAGCGAGGCCGGCAGTACTACCTCGGGTCGGCCGACCTCATGCCTCGCAACCTGGACCACCGAGTGGAGGTCGTCACTCCGATCACCCACCCGAGTCTGCAAGAGCGGATCGAGGAGATCCTCGAAGTGCTGTTCACCGACGACGTGCTCGCCTGGGAGCTGCGGCCGGACGGGGAGTACCAGCGGGTACCGACCGAGGTGGGCATCAACACCCACGAGCGGCTCCAGGAGCTAGCCCTGCGACGCGCCGCCGGCAAGCGTTGATTCCGTTCGGTGTCGCCGGGCTCGGCCCGGTCCTGTCCTTTCCGGGGGACGTGACCCCGCCCGACCTGGCGGCGGCCGGGGTGAGGTTCGTCCTCGACGCGCAGCGGACTCACCGTCACCTGCTCTACGACACGGTGGACCTCCGCCTCGCTCGCTGGGGCTGTTGCCTCCGCCGCGGGGCCGACGACGCCTTCGTGGTGCTGGTCCCCGGGGCCGGACCGGTCGAGGTCCCGGGGGAGGGGGGCGGACCGGTCCCGGCCGAGGCCGAACTGCTGGTCCGCTCCTTCGCCCGCAAGGCGCCCCTGCAGGTAGTGGCGTCCACGCGCACCACCGTTCGTCCGCTGACCGTCATCGACCCCGGGGGGAGGCCGGTAGCCGAGCTGGCCCGGCTCGAGGTGGCGGTGGACCGGGGCGGCGGCCCGTCGCTGCGGTTGCAGGAGGTCGAACTCGGTGCCGGAGCCGACCCCGGCTTGGCCGAGCTGATCGCCGAGCTGGTGGGTTCTCATCCGCAGCCGGGGGTGCCGCTGTGGCGGCGGGTGTTGGGCCCGGCGGCGCTGCAGCCGCCCGAGGTGGTGGCCGCGGAGGTCGACGCCGGGTCCGGGGTGGCCGAAGTGGTGGGGGCGGGACTGGTCGCCTCGGTGGTCCGGCTGGTCCGGAACGTGCCGATCGCCGTGGTCGGGGCCGAACCCGAGGGGGTCCACCAGGCCCGAGTGGCGCTGCGGCGGCTTCGGAGCGATCTCGCCACCTTCTCCGACCTGTTTGAGCCGGGATGGGCCA
The DNA here is from genome assembly GCA_041577235.1 of Acidimicrobiia bacterium. Taxonomy (GTDB): domain Bacteria; phylum Actinomycetota; class Acidimicrobiia; order Spongiisociales; family DATADW01; genus JBFGJL01. The sequence goes on from JBFGJL010000254.1 coordinate 3,343, forward strand.
ACGCTCTGCGCGATCGCGCCGGGGCAGCGTCCTCGGTCCTCGGCCGGGTGCGTGACCTGGACGTGCTGTCCGGCCGGCTGGAGAGGCGGCGGGAGCAGGTGTCCTTCCCTGCCCGGCTCGATCGAGTTCGCGACGTTTTGG
>JBFGJL010000255.1:0-3483 GCA_041577235.1 Acidimicrobiia bacterium
AGGAACTCGGCCATCAGCGGGCTGACGACGATCAGCCCGGAGTGGGCCGGCTGCGGGGGTAGATGGGTGTACACGCACAGGCCGGGCTGCTCGTCGCCGCGAATCTCGGCGATCTCCCGGACGCCGGTGACGGGGTCGACCCGCTCGGCTCGCCCCCCCACGGTGGGCGGCGTGGCAGGCTTCGTGTCGCTCATCGCCCTGGCCTCTCGTCGCGAATCCCGGTGACCCCGCCTCGACCGTTCCCGCCCGAGCCGCGGCCGGCAGTATAGGCCACCTCACGGAGAGTGATCATGGCCGAGGAGGTCGGATCAGTACCCGGCCAGCAACCCATACTTGCGACCCGTCTCCATCGACCGGCCGTACACCCACAACCCGACCGTCAGCCCGATGATGTTGAAGAGAGCCAGCGCCAGTAGCGCCTGCGAGAGCGAGAGACCGGGGATGGCAGCCCCCTGCGGCATCAGCGCCTTCCGCATCGCCACGTTGGCGTAGGTGTGGGGGATGACCCAGGAGATGGGGCGCAGGACGGACGGGATGAGGTCGATGGGGAAGTACACCCCCGAGAAGATCTGGGCGCCCAGCATGTAGATGAAGAGGATGGGATCACCCCGCTTGGCGAGGATCTTGACGCTGGCCGACAGGATCCCCAGCGAGAGGCCCGCTCCCATCGCCAGCGCCGCCACCGCCAGCGCCTGGGGTATCCCGGCCAGGCGGAACTGGGCGCCGAGCAGGGTAGACACCGAGCCGATCACCAGCGTCGACCCGATCGCCAACACCCCCGGCCACAGCACCATGCCGAAGGGGAGCAGCTTCCAGGGCACCGGCTCGACCAGCAGCATCTCGAAGTTCCCGCGCACCACCGCCAGATCGATCTCGCGGGTGAAGCCGGCCACTCCGGCCGCCATCACCTGCACCACCAGCAAGCCGGTCACCACGTACGTGTAGTAGTCGCCGCCCACATCGGGACCCGACCGCTGCACGAGCCGTCCCACGAACATGTAGATGACGGCCGGGACCAGCGCTCCGGCCTGCTCCGTGAAGAAGCCGAGCGGGTAGGCGATCGACTGGAGGTAGCCCATTCGGAGAAAGGCGAGCCCCACCGACGCCGCCCGGTGCAGGCGGGACCTGGTTCGCTCGAGCAGGGTCACGGCTGACCCTCCTGGCGCTGGAGCATCTTGGCCAGCAGCTCGCGCAGGGGCATGCGCGCCTGCTGGATGGATTTGATGATGCCCTGACCCCCGTTCAAGTGCCCGAGCAACTCGCCCACCCCCATGGTCGTTCCCAACACCAGATGGGGCGGTTCGACCGAGACCACCTCGATGCCCGGAACCTCGCGCACCATGAGGGCGGTGGCGGTGGCGTTCTCGTCGTGTTCGAAGGTGACTTCGATACGTGGCTGCTCCCACATCGCTCGCAGCTTCTCCAGGTTGCCGAGGTAGACGACCTTGCCGTGATTGAGCAGCAACACCCGGTCGTGGAGAGCCTCGATGTCCTCGATCCGGTGGGAGCTGAGCATCACCGCCAGGTTCCGCTCCACCGTGAGGTCTTGGATGATCCGGACCAGCTCGTACGAGCTGACCGGGTCGAGGGTGCCGGTGGGCTCGTCGAGGATGAGCACCGAGGGGTGATGGAAGATGGCACGGGCGAGCTGGAGACGGGCCCGCATTCCCGCCGACAGGGCGAAACCGACCCGGTTGCGGGCGTGCGCCAGGCCCACCACCTCCAAGGTCTCGTTGGCCCGCTCCACCAGCTTCGAGCCCGGGGTGGCCTGCATGCGGCCGTGGAAGATCAGGTTCTCCAGACAGGTGTGGCGGAGAAACAGGGAACGATCGTCGGCCGGCATGAACCCCACTACGCGCCGCACGGCCGACGATTGGCGAGCCACGTCCAGACCGAGGATGGTGGCCTGGCCGGTGGTGGCGGTGGTGAGGCCGGTCAGCACGCGGAACAGGGTGGACTTGCCCGCCCCGTTGGGGCCGACGACCGCGCAGATCTGGCCGGCCTCCACCTGTAGGGAGACGTCGTCCAATGCCAACACCGCCGCTTTGTCCGAGCTGCGGAGCAGGAGCCGCAACCAGCGGGGGAATGGGGCATAGACTTTGCCGACGCCTTGAACGTCGATGACGCTCTCCGCCATCCGCTCTTCTCTCTCGATTCGGGTCCGCCCAGGCCAGAACCGCCCCTGGCGGCGACAACCGACCCAGGATACCCTGCCACCGCCCGACCACCCAACGTAAGACCCGGCCGCGACCGGTGGTGGCGACGCCGAGTAGGGTGAGGCGGTCGACGGCGGCCCGTGAGGAGGATGATGGAAACGGCGGCAGCGATCAAGGACTACATCCGGCGGGAGTTCCTGGGCGGCTCGTCGGAGGTGGAGCTGGGCGACGATCGCCCGCTGCTGCGAGACGAGATCCTCGACTCTCTGGGGGTGCTGATGCTGGTCGGTTTCCTGGAGGATCACCTCGGAGTGGCGATCGATCCCGAGGAGGTGACGGTCGCCAACTTCCAGACGGTCGCCTCCATCGTGCGGCTGGTCGAGTCGAAGGGCCCGACCTCCGGCTGAGGCCGGTCAGCCGTAGAAGTCGGCCACCTCCAGGGCGATCGCATCCGAACCGAACTGGTAGAGGTGGCCGGGTTTGTCTCGATACCACGAGCAGTCGTCCACCTCCGGCGACAGCGAAGCGCCCACATCACCTCCCACCAGCCGGGCAATGGCCTGATCCACCACCGGGTGGTTGACAGTCGCCCGGACGAAGCCCGAGCCGTCGGGTGAGTCGCAGAGGGCGTGTCCGGGCCCGCCGATCACCGGCATCAGGTCGATCCGCTCCACCGAAGGATGCTTGCCGCGAATCGTGGCGATGGCGGCTCCGATGTCGCGGACGAAATCGTCGACCGTGGGGAAGGCGATCCCCGAGTGGCTGATCTGCACCACCACCCGATCGACCGGTCCGGCGCTGCAGGCGGACTCCACCCGCTTCTCCCAGATCACGTTGTCGGGGTCGGCGATGAGGTCGATGCCCTTGCCGGTGTCCCAGCGCAGCTGCCACTCCCCGTTGACGATGCCGGGGGCGGTCTCGAACCCGGAGCGGAACCAGCCGAGGCCCTCTGGATTCAACCCTCCGGTCTGGCTGAACCCGATCACCTCGGTGCAGGTGTAGTCCCCACCCACCGCGATCGGCTGCAGACCGAGGGCCCGGCCCAGGAAGCTGGCCATCTGATCCCGCCGGACCAGGTCATCGGGACAGAAGCGGTCGTTGTCGGGCGGGTTGCATCCCTTGGTGATGCCGGCGGTGGCCAGCCGGTCGATGTCGTCCTCGAAGACGGAGCCGTCGTCGTCCCCGAACAGGTCGGTCTGGCCGGCGGGCAGATCGAGCGCCCGGACCAGGAAAGCGGCCATCTGGCCTCTGGTCACCGAGTCGCCCGGGCAGTAGCGGTCGTTGGTGGGTGGGTTGCATCCCTTGGTGATGCCTTCGGCGGCGATGG
>JBFGJL010000256.1:0-3477 GCA_041577235.1 Acidimicrobiia bacterium
GAGGGGACGACGGCGAGCCGCTGCCCTGCTGGTGGCGCGGGGCGAGTTCTCGATCATCATCGCCGAGCTGGGGGTGGATGGGGGGATCGAGCCGCAGCTGGCGCCTCTTGCCACGGCGGTGGTTCTGGCCCTGGCGATGTTGGGTCCGATCGCGGTTCTCGTCGTGCGTACTCGCGATCGGGCCGAGAGGGAGGCCGCCCGCCGGTAGCGTCGTGCCCTGGTCGGGCTGGCCGGCGGCGGCCCCCGTGTCCCCCGCACCTTGCTAGCGTGCGACCAGCGAAGACCGAGGGAGCGACCATGGAGCATCTGCGGCCAGTCGAGCGGGTGGTGCTGAAGCTGACCGACCAGGGGCTCAGCCCGACCGAGATCGGTCGCCGGCTAGGCCGTAGCGCCGCCCACATCGAGCGGGTGATCGACTACACCAAGATCCCTCGGCCCGGCGGCCGGCGCCACCGGACGGGGCTGCGGCCCCTGGAACGGCGCGTGCTGGACCTCCGCGCCGCCGGACTCGGACACGACGAGATCGGCCAGATGTTCCGCCGGAGCCCCGCCCACATGCGGCGGGTCGAGGGCCTGGCGTACCTGCGAAAAGGGATGAACCTGCTGTCGGAGTAGCCCTCAGGCGGTTCGCTTGGTCGGCCGGGTGATCACGTAGGCAGCGATCGCCGCCGCCAGCGCCACCAGCGCCACCCGCACCCCGGTTCGCTCCACTGCGAACAGCACGGTCACCGTGAAAGTGGCGGCGATGGCCACCACCGCCACCAACTTGGCCCGCACCGAGAAGCCCAACCCGGCCCGCCAGTCGCGAACGATCGGGCCGAACAGGCGATGGCGGAGAAGCCAGGCATCGAAACGCTCGGAAGAACGGGAGAACGCCCAGGCGGCCAGCAAAGTGGGCCCGGTGGTGGGGATGGTGGGCAGCACGATTCCGATGAGAGCGATGGCGAGGCTGAGCAGACCCAGCACCAGGTAGAGGCTCCGAGCGACCCGACTCCGCGCCAGCGTGGTGGCCATAACCGGACTCTAAGCAGGACGGCAGTCAACACCGAGTCGGAAACTCGACGTGGCTAGGTTGGGGGCCACACCGATCCGGAGACCGTATGCCCATCGCAAGTCCCGACACCTACCGTGCGATGCTGGACGCGGCTCGGGAGGGCCGCTTCGCCTTCCCCGCCATCAACGTCACCTCCTCCGAGACCCTCAACGCGGCGCTGCGCGGGTTCGCCGAGGCCGAATCGGACGGGATCATCCAGATTTCCACCGGAGGGGGTCAGTTCCTGTCCGGGCTCTCCGTCCAGGACATGGCGCTGGGAGCGCAAGCTCTGGCGGAGTTCGCCCACCTGGTGGCCGCCCGCTACCCGATCAACGTGGCCCTCCACACCGACCACTGCCAGCCGGACAAAGTCGACGGCTTCATCCGGAGGTTGCTGGAGGTGAGTCGCCAGCGGCGTTCGGCCGGGCTGGGGCCCATCTTCCAGAGCCACATGCTCGACGCCTCCAATCTCCCCCTGACCGAGAACCTGGCGCTCGCCTCCCGGCTACTCGACGAGTGCCGGGAGGTAGACGTGATCCTCGAACTCGAGATCGGCATCGTCGGTGGCGAGGAGGACGGCGTCAGCGCCGAGGGTCAGCCCCGCGAGAAGCTCTACACCAGCCCGGAGGACATGCTGGCCGTGGCCGAGATCTTGGGAACCGGAGAGCGAGGCCGGTACTTGCTGGCGGCGGTGTTCGGCAACGTGCACGGCGTCTACAAGCCCGGCAACGTCCAGCTCCTGCCCAGCATCCTCAAGGAGGGGCAGGAGGCGGTCGAGCGCAAGTTCGGAGCGGACGCCCGCTTCTTCCTCGTGTTTCACGGGGGAAGTGGATCGGAGCTGTCGGAGTGCCACGAGACGCTGGAGTACGGAGTGGTGAAGATGAACATCGACACCGACACCCAGTACGCCTTCACCCGACCGATCGTCGACCACATGTTCAAGAACTACGACGGGGTGCTGAAGGTGGACGGCGAGGTGGGGAACAAGAAGACCTACGATCCTCGCTCCTACCTCAAGGCGGCCGAGGATGCCATGTCGCGGCGGGTGGTGCAGGCCTGCCAGGATCTCAAGTCGGCCGGGGCCACCCTCGGCGGCTGAGATTCTGGCATCCCGGAGTCGTTGGTAGCCTGATCCCTTCATGCCCAACGAGCGCCTCCACACCACCTGGATCCACTCCGATCGGTTCATCCCCCGCCGATTCGTGCAGCCGGCCCGACGCTTCACCGAGGTCGAGGCGTCATCGGGCATCGTGCTGCTGGTGGCGGCGGTGGTGGCCCTCGTCTGGGCCAACTCGGCCGCGTGGGAGTCGTATGTGGCGCTGTGGGACACCCATTTCTTGGTGGAGTTCGGACCCCTCCACCTGGAAGAGTCGCTGCGAGACCTGGTCAACGACGGCCTGATGGCGGTGTTCTTCTTCGTGGTGGGGTTGGAGATCAAGCGGGAGATGGTGCTGGGCGAGTTGCGCGATCCCAAGGCGGCGGCGTTGCCCGCCCTGGCGGCGGTGGGTGGCATGGTCGTACCGGCCGCCATCTACCTGCTGTTCGTCTCCGGGGTCGGGGGGGAGGCGCTGCGGGGTTGGGGCATCCCCATGGCCACCGACATCGCCTTCTCCATCGGGGTGGTGGCGCTCCTGGCCAGCCGCGTACCCATCGGCGCCAAGCTCTTCCTGCTGGCGCTTGCCATCGCCGACGACATCGGCGCGATCGCGGTGATCGCCCTGTTCTACACCGACGACCTCTCCGTCGGATGGCTGGCGGCGGCGGTGGCCGGTCTGGCGGCCATCGCCCTGGCCAAGCGGGGCGGGGTGCGCTCCCTGGTGTTCTACCTGCCGGCCGCCCTCGCGGTGTGGTTCTTCATGCTCGAATCGGGAGTCCACGCCACCATCGCCGGTGTGGCCCTGGGACTCCTCACTCCGGCCCGGCCCATGTACTCGAGTGAAGAGCTCGAGCGGAAGGCCCGGCGCATACTCGACCTCTATCCGTCCGGGGAACCCTCCCACACGTCCCGCGAGCACGCCGACCACGAAGCGATCCTCTTGTCCGAGATCGCCCGAGAGGCGGTCGCCCCGCTGACCCGCATGGAGCACGCGCTGCACCTGTGGAGCTCGTACCTGATCGTTCCCCTGTTCGCCCTGGCCAACGCCGGGGTCCGCTTCGAGGGGACCAGCGTCGGGGAAGCCGTCACCCACCCGGTGGCGCTGGGAGTGGCGCTGGGGTTGGTCGTGGGCAAGCTGATCGGCATCACCGTCTTCGCCCGGCTGGCGGTGACGGCCGGGATCGGGCGGCTGCCGGCCGGCACCACCTGGCGCCACGTTGTCGGCCTCGCCTCCCTGGCGGGGATCGGGTTCACTGTCTCGATCTTCGTCACCGGGCTGGCGTTCACCGATCCGGCGCTGTCCGACCTCGCCAAGATCGGGATCTTCGTCGGGTCGCTGGCGGCCGGC
>JBFGJL010000257.1:0-3473 GCA_041577235.1 Acidimicrobiia bacterium
CGCCGCGAGCATCAGCCGGGCGGCACCCTCAACGCCGGGAGCGTCTTCGCCAATCCGCCCGACGACGCCGCCGGGCGGATCATCGATGCGCTCGGTTTGAAGGGATTCTCGGTGGGAGGAGCGTCGGTGTCGGAGAAGCACGCCAACTTCTTCGTGGCGGACCCAGGGACTCGGGCCCAGGACGTCTACGACCTGGTGTGGGAGGTGCGGCGGCGAGTGGGGGAGTCCACCGGGGTGTGGCTCCGTCCCGAGATCCAGTTCGCCGGGTCGTTCCGGCCGCCACCGGCAGGTAGCCGTGACGACGGTTGAGCCCCGCCTCGCCCGCCGGCGCGACGCGGTTCGGGAGAGCGAGGCCCGCCACCGGATGCGGCGGACGGTGTGGCTGCTGGTGGGAGTGGCGCTGGTGGGGGCGGTGGTGTGGCTCCTGCAAGCTCCCTTCGTGCGGGTGCAGCACATCTCGATCCAGGGGGCGGGTCGGTCGGCGGTGGTGCCGATCCTGCGGGAACTGAACGTGGTGGAGGGGCGCCCCATCATCCTCATCCGGCCCGGCCGCATCGAAGAGGCGTTGGCGACCGATCCTTGGGTTCGGGCCGCCAGTGCCATCGTTCGCTACCCCGACACGGTGGAGGTGGTGGTCAACGAACGCCGTCCGGCGGCGTGGCTCCAGACCTCCGAAGGGTGGACCCTGCTGGCCGGTGACGGGGTGGCGGTGCTGCGCGCCCCGCAGCGGGGCTCGGCCGCCCCCACCATCGAGCTGATCGCAGAGCCGGGCCAGCTGGGACGGCGCCATCCCGACCCGGAGGTGAGAGCGGCCGCCATCTTCGCCGGGGGCCTCCCCTCCCGGCTCGCTCGGCAAGCCCGAATCTGGCGAGCGAGGGGAGAGTTGTGGGCTACCGTGGCCGGCTACGACGTGCGGCTGGGGTCTCCGGTGGATCCGTCGGAAAAGGCGGCGGCGTTGGTGGCGGTGCTCGACACCGAGCCCGACCCGGGTTCGGTGATCACGGTCATCGCCCCCACCCGGCCGGCGATCTCACCACCCGGAACCTACGATAACCCTGAACCTTCAGTAGACCCTTAGTATCATAGGCTTTACACGCAACAGCACGCTGTGTAAAGCTCCAGTGGAACGTTATGGACCCGGGAGGGCCCGATGGCTGCCAGCAACCTCAGCAAACCCCAGAACTACCTCGCCGTCATCAAGGTGGTGGGCGTGGGAGGCGGCGGTGTCAACGCCGTCAATCGGATGGTGGAGGCCGGCGTGCGGGGGGTGGAGTTCGTGGCGGTGAACACCGACGCCCAGGCCCTGCTCATGTCCGACGCCGACATCAAACTGGACCTGGGCCGCGACATCACCCGCGGCCTGGGGGCAGGAGCCAACCCCGAGGTGGGCCGGGCCGCCGCCGAGGCCCATCGGGAGGAGCTGGAAGAGGTCTTGAAGGGGGCCGACATGGTGTTCGTCACCGCCGGGGAGGGAGGCGGCACCGGCACCGGCGGAGCCCCGATCGTGGCGGAAGTCGCCCGCACCCTGGGGGCGCTGACGGTGGCGGTGGTGACTCGGCCGTTCGGATTCGAGGGCCGGCGCCGGTCGGTACAGGCCGAGCAGGGAATCGACAACCTGCGGGAGTCGGTCGACACGCTCATCGTCATACCCAACGACCGTTTGCTGGAGATCGCCGATCCCAAAGCCTCGATCGTGCACACCTTTCGCATGGCGGACGAGGTGCTGATGAACGGAGTGGCCGGGATCACCGACCTCATCACCACCCCGGGCCTGATCAACGTCGACTTCGCCGACGTCAAGACAGTCATGCAGGACGCCGGGACGGCGGTCATGGGGATCGGACGAGCGACCGGAGACGATCGGGCCGCCCAGGCTTCGGCCCGGGCGATCGCCAGCCCCTTGCTGGAGACGTCGATGGAGGGAGCTCGCGGGGTGCTGCTGTCCATCGCCGGACCCTCCTCCATGACCCTTCACGAGGTGAACGAGGCGGCCACCTCGGTCTCCTCCCACTGCGACGACGACGCCGACATCATCTTCGGGGCGGTCATCGACGACGCCCTCGGGGAGGAGATGCGGGTGACGGTGATCGCGAGCGGCTTCGATCGCCGCCGGATGCGGGGGGTGGCCTCGGGTGTGTTCACCCCATCCTCCAGCTCCATGGACGAGATCGACATTCCCACCTTCGTGCAGGGATGATCTTCCGTCCTCCCGGTTTTCGGGGGGCGGCTTTCACCACCGCCGCGGAGGGCGACCAGCGCAACGACCTCAGAGCCCGGGCCTGGGCCTCGGTCCGGCTCGGGATCTCCTCCGAGTGGGCGACGGTCCGTCAGGTCCACGGCGCCGAGGTGCTGGAGGCGCAGGCGCCGGGGGTGGTGGGCGAGGCCGACGGCCTCTTCACCACGGTTTCCGGCTTGCCGCTGGCGGTGTTCACCGCCGACTGCGCCGGGGTGGTGTTGGAGGGCGACCACGGGGTGGGGGTGGCCCATGCCGGCTGGCGAGGGATGGCGGCGGGCACCGTACCGGCCCTGCGGGCGGCCATGGAAGAGGCAGGGATCGGAGTGGAGCGGGCCGCCTTCGGTCCCCTCATCGGCCCGTGTTGTTTCGAGGTGGGGGCCGAGGTGGTCACCGCCCTCCCCGCCTCGGTGGCCCGTACCAGCTGGGGCACTCCGAGCGTGGACCTCCGCTCCGAGCTACGAAGGGCGCTGGCCGGACTCGACTGCTGGGAGGTGACCGCTTGCACCCACCACGACCCCGACTTCTTCTCCCACCGCCGTACTGGGACCCCGAGCCGGATGGTGGCTCTCGGCTGGCTGACATGAGTCTGGAGGAGGTTCGGTCCCGGGTGGTGGCGGCGGCGCGGACCGCCGGTCGCGATCCCGACCAGGTGCGACTGGTGGTGGTGAGCAAAGGTCGGACGGAGGAGGAGATCCTCGAGGTCTACCACCAGGGCCAGCGCCACTTCGGTGAGAGCCGGGCCCAGGAACTGGTCGCCAAGGCGCCGCACCTGCCCGACGACATCGTTTGGCATTTCGTCGGTCCGCTCCAGCGCAACAAGGTCCGGATGGTTCGACCGGTTGTCGCCCTCCTCCATTCCATGGATCGCCTCCGCCTGAGTGAGGCCTGGGTGAAGGGGCCGGGCCTGCCCCCACCGGTCCTCGTCCAGGTGAACATCGGCCACGAGCCTCAGAAGTCCGGCGCCGACCTGTCCGAGGTCCCGGCTCTGATCGAACGCTTGCTGGCGCTGGGGCTGGAGGTGCGGGGTCTGATGGCCATCCCCCCCCTGAGGTCCGATCCCCACCCCTTCTTCCGCCGGCTGGCCGACCTCCGGCAGGAGGTGGCCCGCACGTTCCCGGCCGTTTCGGAGCTCTCGATGGGCATGACCGACGACTTCGAGGCGGCGGTGGCCGAGGGTGCGACGATCCTTCGGGTGGGACGGGCTATCTTTACGCCTGCAGCACCCGGGGATGGGAAC
>JBFGJL010000258.1:0-3459 GCA_041577235.1 Acidimicrobiia bacterium
AGGATGCGATGGTGGCGTCGACCCCCAGCTCGGTCAGGCGCCGCACGCCTCCACTGGCGTCGGTCCGATCGTAGACACCGACCACCTTGCGCCCGGATGCCTGCACCTGCCGCACGAGCCGGGGAGTCAAGAACGATGCCAAGTCATCGACCACGAACACGTGGTAGGACTCGCCGACCGCTTCGTCCGCCGTCATCACTCTCACCCGCACCCGTGCGCCGCCGTGATCGACCAGGAAGCGGTGGAGACGCTCCGCCCAATCGCGTGGCGACACGGCCAAGGCGAGCTCCGGCTCGATCATCCGGCCTCCTCCTGCTCCCCGATCCGGAGGCGCTGCGGACTGACGGCGCCGGTGGAACGGACCAGCTCGAGCCCGCCCGACTGAATGGCGCTGGCCAGCTCCAGCGCTGTGTCGGCGTCGACGGCCACCACCACGAAGAATCGGCTCACCCCCCGCAGAGCACTGTCGGAGTCGGTGGCGACATCGAGCACCTGCGCCCCGGCGACGACGTACTCGGCTGTCTGGTCGGAGGCGCGGATGACGTCGACCACGTCCCCCGGCTCCAAATCCCCTCCTGCCGCGTGCTCGCGCTCGATCGGTATCGACATGGCTCTCAGGTCGGCGGGCGCGGACGGTTCGCGGAAGTCGGAATCGTGCAGGAGGTCACCGGCGGCGATCGCCCGGACGGCGATTCGGCCTTCCAGCATGCCCCGTTCCTCGCCACTCACCAGCCCCGCCAACACCTCCGGTGTGGCCTGCAGTTCGGTCAGTGCGAGGTCATCGGCCGAGACGGTCGTCCCGGCGCGAATCGGACCCGCCGCCACCGCCACCAGGAACACCTCGTCGCGACTGCGGAGCACGAGGAAGTTCACCAGCACCGCCAGCAGTCCCGCCACGATCATGACCACGTGGCCGAGCGAGAGGCGACCGCTGATACGATCGATGACCCTCGGACTCACCCCACGGCGTCGCTCGTCGAGACGCTGAGGCTCGGCCATCGTCGTTTCCTCCCCCCGGAAGCGTTCAGTGTAAGGATTCAGCCCGGCACGTGAAGTGGTGGGCGGCCTATCGTTTTCGCGTGCAGGAAGAGCCGTTCGACGAGCTCGGGGCCGAGCTGCGGCACCGAGTCGGAGAGGAGCTCCGCCGCGAGGCCGAGGACCTCGAATGGGACGCCGAACGGCTGCGACTGCGAGCCAGGAGCCTCACCGACGTCGCCCACGAGTCGATGTCGCGCGGCGACGTCGTGGCGATCAAGACCCGACTGCGCAGCCCCACCGGCCGGTTGGTGGCCGTCGCAGGCACGCTGGCAATCCTCGCCACCCAGAGCGGAGAGGTGGACGTGAATCTGGCGGGGCCGGTGGCGCTGCGGGTGATGCACAGGGCCACCCACGGCGGGGCGGCTACCAGAGGTGGATCCCCTTCCTTCCGAGCCCGGCTGGCCGAATACGAGCTGAGCGGAGAGGAGCTCGAGGTGGTGGCCCCTGAATTGGACGAGGTCGTCACCGGCCGGATCGACGTGGTCGGCGCCGACCACGTGGTGGTGGTCGACCGGCAGGACCGCTCCTGGGCCCTGCCCCTCCACACGATCGCCCTGGTCAGTCGGTCTCATCGGCCGTGATGTCATCCTCCACCACCGGGTGGGACTTCAGGTACTCGTAGATCTCGTCACGGAAGAACTTGAAGGTCCGGCCGCCGGGAAGCCGGTAGGCCGGCAGCCGACCCTCCCGGGCGTACTTGCGGACCATCTGCACGTTCATGCCCAGCAGCTCGGCCACATGGGCTGCATCCAGGATCGGCGGGTAGTCGTCAGCCACTGGTGTCCTCCCTCGCTGTCCGACGATATTCTAGGCTCTCCGACGACGCTTGACGAGCGGTTTGGCGGGGATCAGCGAAACAACTCGCGCTCACTAGGCTCCCATCGTACGAAAGGAGCCCGCAGCATGACCGACCAGCCGGTCCGGGGAGAAGTGGTCGAGCAGGAAGACGACGGTCCCTCCAGCGTCTCCCAGCCCACCAAGCTGATCCGCATCGCCTCGATGACCCGGGCGATGCTCGACGAGGTGCGGCAGGCTCCCCTCGACGAGGCCGGACGGAAACGCCTGGTCACCGTCCACGAGCGATCGCTCGACGAGCTGCGGGACGTGCTCTCCCCCGATCTGCTCGAGGAGTTCAACGAGATCTTCATCCCCATTCACGAGGACTCTCCGACCGAGTCGGAGCTGCGGGTCGCCCAAGCCCAGCTGGTGGGATGGCTGGAGGGGTTGTTCCACGGGATCCAGGCGAGCCTCTGGAGCCAGCAGGTGGCCGCCCAGGCCCAGCTGGCCGAGATGAGCAAGCGTCGCAGCCTCCAGTCCGGGAGCGACGAGGAGAAGCAGTACCCGGGGGTCTACCTCTAGGGATCGGGACCCGCGCCCGGAAGCAGCCGGGCCAGCAGATCTGCTCGAACGGGGGTCGGCTCGGAGGGGAGCACCTTGCCGTCCTTCCGCCGGAATCGGAGGGTTCGCCCGGGATGTCCGTGGATCGTCCACCCGCCTTCGTGGACCAGGCGGTGGTGATACCCGCATAGGATGGCCAGGTTGTCTAGGTCGGTGGGACCTTCCTGCGACCAGTGCACGATGTGATGGGCATGGGTCCAGCGGGCCCGGCCGCAGCCCGGCCAGCGGCAGCCGTGGTCCCGATGTTCCAGCGCCCGGCGCAGCCAGGGCGGGATCCGGCGGGTGGTGCGCCCCACCCCCATCGGACGGCCGTCGACACCGTCCCGTACCCACTGAACCGAGGCGTCGCAGGCGAGGCGGCGAGCGGTTTCCACCGTGATGGAAGGGCCGTGCTCGATCTCCACCGGGCCTTCACCACCAACCAAGGTGTCGGCGTCGACATGAACCACCATCGTCGCCCGATCGGAGGCGGGACTGCGGGTGGCGGCCAGCTCCACCAAGGCGTCGGCACAGCGCTGCTCCCAAGCATCGAAGGTGCCGGTGTCCGGATTGACTGGAACTTCCCGAGCGAACCGGTCGAGCGCCTCGACCACGGTCTGGGCGCCCTCGCCGGCCAGGCGGCCGGCCAGGCGCAACTGGGTGCGGTCGGGGTCCCAGCGCCAGCGCAGGTACCGGCCGGCATGTCCCTCCCCGGCGGCAGCATCGTCCACCGGGCGGGACCGCCGCACCAGGGCCCGTATCTGGGCGACGGACAGTCCCCGCGCCTGTTCGGCCAGCATCGCGTCGAGGGCAGGGGTGGCCAGCCCGACCAGGGCTCGCACCTGATCCCAGCCCAATCGGCCCTCGGCCAGTCCCGCCCGGATCTCGGGAAGATCGCCGAGGGCATGGGCCACCCGGACCAGCTCGGCGGCGGTCCCGAACGACATCCCACAGAAGGCGGTCAGCCAGCCGGCCATGGAGGTGGCGCCGTCCTCCTGCCACCCCTGGCACTCGTCCAACTCCGCCACGGCCTGCAGCAGCCGG
>JBFGJL010000259.1:0-3458 GCA_041577235.1 Acidimicrobiia bacterium
ATCTCCGGGCACCTGACCGCGCTCAGCCGGTGAACCGCTCGACCAGCGCTTCTTCGACCTGGTGACGGTTGCGATCCAACAGGGCGTTGTGCAACGAGTCCTCCAGCCACACGAGCCGGCAGTCCCGTCCCAGCGCCTGGCGGAGGATGAGGGCGCTGGCCGGATCGACCGTCTCGTCGGTGCGGGACTGGATGACCAGCGACGGTCGCCGAAGGCGCCCGGCGGCCCGGAGGGCCCGACGGGAGAGGAGCAGCAGCTCGGCGGCCGCCTTCGTCGGAAAGCCCTGGTAGGTGAGCCAGAGTGGCTCCGCCTCGGGGTCGAGCGGGGGCGGATCGCCTTCCTTCCACTCGACCATGGGACGGAGGCGGTGAGCCAGCGGAGAGAGCCAGATGGTGCGGTCGCGGAACCGGATGGGGCTGTTGATGGTGGTCACGGTGGTGGCGCCGGTAGGACCGGCCAGTACCAGGGCGATCAGACCCCCCATGGACAAGCCGGCCAGATGGAGCTTGTGGTGATCGGCGACCCGGGCTATGGCACTCGCGGCCGACTCCACCCAGTGGCGACCCCGGGTGTCGGCCAGGGCCTCCCGGACGGTGCCGTGACCGGCCAGCAGCGGGGCGAGCACCGTGTACCCCCGCTCCTGGAGGCGCGGGGCCAGCAAGCGAAAGTGGGCGGGAGTTCCGGTGAATCCATGGATCAGCACCACCGCCTCGCCGTTGTCGCCGGGGAGGTGGAACGGGGCGGCGAGCGGATCGAACAGGTCACTCACGTCCGCCGACCCCGGCGCAGGTGGATCGTGGTGGGCACGGCGGCACTGTAGGGCATGCGGCCGGCGCCGGCTCGACCGATGCGGCCGACCGGATCCGGCTGGACGATTCGCGGTTCCTTTCGCCGGGCACTACCCGCCGGAGGCAACTGCCGGCAGCCGTTCCCCCGCCTCGATGGGGATGGGAAGACGATTCTCGGGCGGCGACAGCGGGCACGACCAGCGCGGACTGTGGACGCAACTGGGGTGGTAGGCGTAGTTGAAGTCGAGGATCAAGCGATCGGCCCTTCCACCCAGATCTGCTCCCTTGGCCGTGTCCAGCAGGTAGCGCCCGCCCCCGTAGGTGGACGCTCCGTTGGTGGCGTCCCGGAAGGGCAGGAACAGTCCGCCGGCATACCCCCGCAGCCAGAAGAGGGTCAGCCGGTAGGTGTGGTCCCCGACGGGGAATTCGACGGCGCCGAACCGGTCGAAGCCGGTTTCCCCGGCCCCGCTGTGGCCGATCTCCACCGCCTCGCCGGGGAGGGGGAGGACCTCCGCTTCGAACCTCCAGGCCGGGTCGTAGGGGAAGTAGGTCAGTCCGGTGAAGCTCGATCTCGCCTCTGGCTCGACAGCGCTCTGGGGGTGCCCGGCGAACAAACGGTCGCGGCCGGTCCGCCACGCCGCCCAGGCGGCCTCCCCCGGACCCCCCTTCCGCACCTCTCGGTACAACTCGGCCACGAGGCGCCGATAGTCGGCCAGGTCCAGCAGATCCATCGGCCGAGTCTGCCAGCCGGCCGCCACCGGAGCGACCACCACATGGTCGGATGTCCGACACTGTGGGGATGGGGAGCGGGTGAGGGCGGTTGGTGAGGGTGCCGGGGGCGTCCCTTCTAGCCCTCCAGGTGGCGTAGCCTGTCGCCACCGCCGGTCCGAGACACGAGGAGTTGCGACCGATGGCCGAAGCGCCGAGAAAGCCCCGCTGGGGAATGGTGGGTATCGCCGGAGCCCTGCTGGTGGCGGCGGCGGTGGTGGCGGTCGTGGCGATGGGCGGCGGAGCGGCCCCACCGGCCGGCGACCCCGCCCCCGATATCGCCTTCCAGTACTTCGACGGCACCACCGGTTCGTTCGCCGACTTCGAGGGCAAGCCACTGGTGGTCAACTTCTGGGCGTCCTGGTGCCCGGCCTGCATCGCCGAGATGCCCGACTTTCAGGCGGTTCACGAGCAGTTCGGCGAGCGGGTGGCCTTTCTCGGTATCGACATGCAAGAGGTCAATCGCCAAGCCGCTCTAGAGTTGGTGGAGAAGACCGGAGTGCAGTACGTGCTCGCCGATGACCCGAAGGGCGACGTCTACAACGCCTTCGGTGGCTTCGCCATGCCGACCACGATCTTCATCGACGAGAACGGATTCGTGGTCGACCGGCAGAACGGTGCGATCTTTCGCGACGATCTCGCCGCCAAGATCGACGCCGCCTTCTTCGATCGGTGAGGGGAGCTGACGGGGGGGAGGGGCCGGCCGGGGAAGCGCCCGGGTCTCTACGGGCGCTGGTCGCCATCGCCTCCAGCCAGCTACTCGCCCTCACCCTGTGGTTCAGCGCCACGGCTGTCGCCCCGCAGTTGGAGGTGGCGTGGGATCTGACCGGAGGCCAAGCGGCCGGGCTCACGTTGGCGGTGCAGATCGGCTTCGTGGTCGGGGCGATGGTCTCCGCCGTCCTCAACCTGGCCGACCTGGTCCCCAGCCGGCGCCTGTTCGTCGCTGCCGCTCTGCTGGGGGCGGGGGCCAACGCCGCCCTCGTCTGGCTGGGCCCGGGCGACCAGGCTCTGGCCTTCTGGTTGCGCTTCGTCACCGGCGCCGCGCTGGCGGGCGTGTATCCCAGCGGCCTCAAGGTGATTGCCGGCTGGTTCCGCCGCGGTCGGGGCATGGCTCTGGGGGTGCTGGTGGGCGCCCTCACCGTGGGCAGTGCCGGACCGCACCTCATCCGCGGTGCCGGGCTCGATTGGCAGGGGGTGGTGATCGCCGCTTCTGGGCTGGCCGCCCTGGCGGCGGTGATCATGGGGATCGGGGTGGGGGACGGGCCGTTCGAAGTCGAGTCGCAGCCTTTCTCGTGGAGACAGGTTGGCCGGGTGGCCGGCAACCGGGGCGTGCGCCTCGCCACCTACGGCTATCTCGGACACATGTGGGAGCTTTACGCCATGTGGACCTGGACCGCCGCCTTCCTGGCGGCGTCCTCCGCCGCCGCCGGCCGATCCTACGGATCGGTGCCGGTGCTCACATTCGCCATCATCGCGGTGGGCGGCCTGGGCGCCTGGCTGGCCGGCCGCTGGGCCGACCGCTACGGGCGAACGGTCGTGGCCGGCGGCTCGATGGTGGTGTCGGGAGCCTGCGCTCTGGCCACTCCCCTCGTCTTCGGGGCCTCGCCGCTGCTGGTGATTCCGCTCTTTCTCGTGTGGGGATGGGCGGTGGTGGCCGACTCCGCCCAGTTTTCGGCCATGGTCACCGAGACTGCCGACGACCCGGTGCGGGGGACCGCGCTGACGCTCCAGACCTCGGTCGGTTTTCTTTTGACCCTCGTCACCATCCGCGGGGTCCCGGCTCTGGTCGACGCCTGGTCGTGGCGCTGGGCTTTCGCTCCGCTGGCCCTGGGACCGGCCTTGGGAGTCGTGGCCATGGTCCGCTTGCGGCGATCGCCCTTCGCCGGCGTCATCGCCGGCGGC
>JBFGJL010000260.1:0-3445 GCA_041577235.1 Acidimicrobiia bacterium
GACGCAGATCGATCTCCACCGTGGTGGAGCCGGGCGGCACCGACGGGTGGCCCACCCAACCCCAGGTGAACACGACACGCCGGCCGGGGACCAACTCACGAAAAGCGCCTCGTGCCACCATCCCGTTGGGCATGGTCACCTCGAGCACGCCGCCTAGCCGAGCGTCGAGCGCGCACGCAATCCCCTGCCAGCGCAGCCACTGTCCAGAGCTGGTGAACAGCGCGAACACCGTCAGCGGATCTGCCTCGACGAACCGTTCGAGCCGGATGGAATGGCTCATTTCACGACCGCCGATCCTCGGCGGCAGCCACCAGTTGGTCGAGCGACGTCGCCCACATGGCCTCCAACGTTGCCTGCAGGCTTCCCAGAGCCGGGCGGTTCGCTCGGTAGAACCGTCTCCTCCCGTCGGAGCGGCAGCGTAGAAACCCGGCCCGCCGGAGGATGCCCAGGTGCTGTGACACGGCGCCGAAGGTCACTTCGAAGTGGCCGGCGATCTCCCCCGCCGCCAGTTCTCGATCCCATACCAGACGAAGGATCTCCCGGCGACGGGGCTCGGCGACGATCCGGAGGGCATCCACTGTCATTTTAGTGTACGCTGAAATATCACTGCTCGGAGGAGCCATGGCCGAAATCGTCTTCCTGGTCGAGATCGGGACGGACCCCGCCACCATCCAGGATGCACTCACCACCCGAACCGGGATCATCAGCTGGTGGACCACCAGCGCCCAGGTCCCCAAGGAGCCGGGTGAAACGATCGCGGTCGCCTTCCCGGAGGCGCCGGTTCCGTTCACCCTTCGCATCGACCAGGTCGACCCCGAGCGGGTGGCCTGGACCTCGGTAGGCGACTTCCCGCCCCACTGGCAGGGGACCGAGGTGGTATGGAACCTGGCGGCCAAGCCGGACGGATCGGGCACCATGCTGTTCTTCGAGCACCGAGGTTTCGCCGCCGCCGACCAGGCGCTGGGTCACACCGCCATGACCTGGGCCCAACTCATGATGCGCCTCCAGGCGTACGCCGAGTCGGGTCGGGCCGATCCGCTCTTCGTCGCCTGATCGCGGCGGGGTGGGCCGGCACCTCCGGGGAGCCTGGGCCCGCGGCGAGTAGCGTGGTCGCGACGACACCATGAGCGACCCGCCCATCTACTACAGCGACTATCTCCGGCTCGACCAGCTGCTCGACGCCCAGCATCCGGAGAGCGCCCGGCATGGTCGACCCTCCCACGACGAGATGCTGTTCATCATCGTCCACCAGGTGTACGAACTGTGGTTCAAGCAGATCCTCCACGACTTGGAGGATGTGATGACGGTGTTCGGCCAACCGGCCATCGACGACGAGGAGATGGGGCGGATGGTGGCTCGGTTCGACCGCATCGCCGAGATCCAGCGTCTCCTCCACGGCCAGCTCGATGTGTTGGAGACGATGACGCCGCTCGACTTCCTCGAATTCCGTGACTACCTCATCCCGGCTTCCGGTTTCCAGAGCGTCCAGTTCCGGTTGATCGAGATCACTCTCGGCATCCGGACCGAGGACCGTGCTCTCATCAACGAGGCGCCGTACACCAGCCGCTTCCGGCCCGACCACCGAGCCCAGCTCGAGGAGGCCGAGCGCCGTCCCTCGCTGTTCGACCGGGTCGAGGCCTGGCTGGAGCGAACCCCCTTCCTCGAGGACGGAGCCTTCGAGTTCTGGCGGGCCTATCAAGCGGCGGTTCACCGCATGCTGGATCGGGATCGGCGCCACATCGAGACCAACCCCAACCTCACCCCCGAAGGCCGCAACCAGCAGCTGAAGGCGCTCGACGCCACCATCGAGCATTTCGAAGCCCTGTTCGACCCCGCCCGCCACACCCAGCTGGTCGCCCAGGGAGCACGGAGACTCTCCCACTCGGCCTTTCTGGCCGCCCTGCTGATCAACCTCTACCGCCACGAGCCGATCCTCCAGCTTCCCTTCCGGCTGTTGACCAAGCTGATGGACATCGATGAGGGCTTCACCGCTTGGCGCTACCGCCATGCCCTGATGGCCCGGCGGATGATCGGGGGCCGGATCGGGACCGGGGGCACCTCCGGCCACGAGTATCTGCGCGAGACGGCCGAGCGCAGCCGGGTCTTCGCCGACCTGTTCGATCTGTCCACCTTCTTCATCCCCCGCTCGGAGCTGCCGGATCTGCCTCCCGAGGTCGAGCAGAAGATGCACTTCGCCGGGCAGTGAGCTTCCAGCAGCACTTCTCACGGTTCCTGGCGGCGGCCCCGGAGCGGCTCCATTTCGCCGCCCACAGCCACCATCTCTGGCCCGACGTGAGCTGGGAGGCCCACGGCCGGGCATGGGAAGACGCGGCCGAGCTGGCCGACGGGAAATGGGACACGATCTTCGACCGGGTGGTGGGAGCGGCCCGCCGCCACGTCACCCGCGTCCTCAACCTGTCCCGGCCGCAGACCGTGGTGTTCGCTCCCAACACCCACGAGCTGGTGGTACGGATCGCGTCGTGTCTGCCATGGCCGGCCCGGATCCTGTCGACCGATGCCGAGTTTCACTCGTTCGCCCGCCAGAGTGCTCGCTGGGAGGAGGCGGGCCGGGCGGTCGTCGAACGAGTGGCGGTGGAACCGTTCGATTCGTTCCCGGAGCGCTTCGCCGCCGTGGCCGCCGGCGGCGGCTACGACCTGGTCTACGTCAGCCAGGTCATGTACGACTCCGGGTACGTGGTCCCCTCCCTGGTCGAGCTGCTAGCCGAAGTCCCCGACGATGTCTTCGTGGTGGTGGACGGCTACCACGGGTTCATGGCCCTACCCACCGACTTCGCCCCCTTGCAGGATCGGGCCTTCTACCTGGCCGGCGGGTACAAGTACGGCATGGCCGGCGAGGGCGCCTGCTTCCTGCACTGCCCGCCCGGGTTCGGGGAGCGCCCGGTCGACACCGGTTGGTTCGCCGAGTTCGAGGCGCTGGAGTCACGGGGGGGCGAGGTGACCTATCCGGACGACGGTGGACGGTTCTGGGGAGCCACCTTCGATCCTTCCGGGTTGTACCGGTTCGTCGCCGCCATGGACCTGTGGGAGGAACTGGGGGTGACCGTGGCAGACATCCACGGCCACGTCCAGGCCCTCCAGCACCGGTTCCTGGTCGGCCTGGACGGCCTCGGTCTCGCCGACCTGGGCCGGGCGGCGCTGATCCCACCCCCGGGGGTGGAACCGAGAGGCAACTTCCTCACCTTCCGCCTGCCCGACGCCGGCGGCTGGTACCGGCGGCTGCAGGAGCGAGGGGTGGTCACCGATCACCGGCGCGACCGCCTCCGGATCGGCTTCGGTCTCTATCACGACCCGGCCGACGTCGACGAGCTGCTGGTACGGCTGGCGACCGACTGACGGCCCCCGCGCCGGACCGGCGGCTGTCTCAGGTGAGGACCGGAATCCGCTCCAGCGCCTCTCTGACCTTCTCCTCCGGGTACTCGTAGTC
>JBFGJL010000261.1:0-3430 GCA_041577235.1 Acidimicrobiia bacterium
ACAACCCACCCGCCCCTCGCGACCAGTTGATGGACAAGGCCCTTCGCAGCCTCGGCTGGTACGTCGACGCCATGCCTCGCAACGTGGTGGGCTGCCGCCCAGAAGCCTGCGGCTACTGCACGATGGGGTGCCGGCACGGCGCCAAGCAGTCGGCGCTGCTGACCTGGCTGGCCGACGCCGCCACGGCCGGAGCCACCATCGCGGTGAACGCCGATGTCAGGCGGGTGCTCACCACCAACGGGGTGGCGACGGGGGTGGAAGCGGACGTGGGCGGCGCCCACCTGACCGTTCGAGCCGGCACGGTGGTGCTGGCGGCCGGCGCCCTCCACACTCCTGCCCTACTGCTGCGGTCCGGCCTGGGCGGTCCGGCGGTGGGACGGCATCTCCGTCTCCATCCGGTGACGGCCGTCTTCGGCCGCTTCGAGGAGCCGGTCGACGCCTGGACCGGAACGATGCAGGCGCTCTACTGCGACCAGTTCGCCGATCTGGATGGAGGCGGATACGGGTTCAAGTTCGAGACGGCGCCGGCCCATCCGGTCCTGCCGGCGATGCTGTTGGGGTGGGCCGGGCCGGTCCAGTTCAAAGAGCTTCTCCACCAGTATCGGCACTGGACTCCACTGGGGGTTCTGCTCCGGGACCGTGACGCCGGCCGGGTGCGGATCAGACCCGATGGATCACCCGTGTGGAGCTACCGCCTCTCCCGCCGCGACACCGCCCACATGCGGGAGGGGGTGTACCGGGCGGCCCAGGCTCTCGCCGAGGCGGGGGCGGTGGAGATCATGGCCCCGACCGCCGTTCCGGTGGTGTGGCACCCGCACCGAGGCGAGCGCCTCGACTCGTTCCAGGCGAGGGTGGACTCGGCCGGCTATGGCCCCAACCAGCTGGCTTACCTGTCGTTCCACCAGATGGGCTCGGCCCGCATGGGTGGTGATCCGGCGGCGGCGGTGGTCGACGCCGAGAACCAGGTGCACGGAACCACCGGCCTGACGGTGATGGACGCGTCGTGTTTTCCCACCGCCAGCGGGGTCAACCCGATGATCTCGATCGAGGCCATCGCCCATCGGGGGGCGAGCGCCCTGGCCGGCCGCCTCGTCAGGTGATCGACTCGGACGTCTGCTTGTCGAAGAAGTGCAGCTTGGCCGTGTCGATCACCAGGGCGACGTCGTCGCCGGCTTTGGGAGCATGATCGGGGTCGATCCGGGCGATGATCTTGACCTCGTCGCCCAAGAGGGACTCGTCCGCTCCTTCGTCCTCCAACAGCTCGGCGATGTCGGCGGTGATCACCGGCGGCACCGGCTTCACGAAGTGGAGGAACGCCTCCGATCCGAGCTGCTCCACCAGGTCGACGTGGGCCGTCATGGTGGCGTCGCCCGGGCCCGCCCCGGCGGCGGTGGAGATCTCGAAGGCCTCGGGCCGGACCCCGACCACCAACTCCTTGCCCCGGTAGGCGGAGAGCCCCGGTTTGTTGTCGAGCACCCGTCGATCGAGCCGGAACTCGTGGTCGCCGAACTTGACGGTGGCGCCCTCCCCGTTTCCATCGAGGGTGGCGTTGAGGAAGTTCATCGACGGGCTACCGATGAAACCGGCCACGAAGAGATTGACCGGAACGTCGTACAACAGGCGGGGCGTGTCGGCCTGCTCGAGGTTTCCTTTGCGGATCACCGCCACCCGGTCGCCCATCGTCATGGCCTCGGTCTGGTCATGGGTGACGTAGAGGGTGGTGGTCTGCAGCCGGGAGTGGAGCAGTCCCAGCTCGGCCCGCATCTGCACTCTGAGCTTGGCGTCGAGGTTGGAGAGCGGCTCGTCCATGAGGAAGGCGGCCGGTTCCCGCACGATCGCCCGTCCCATCGCCACCCGCTGGCGCTGGCCACCTGAGAGGGCCTTGGGCTTGCGTTCGAGGAACTCGCTGATCTCCAGCACCCGGGCCGCTTCCTCGACTCGCCGCTTGATCTCCGGTTTCGACATCTTGCGGAGCTTCAACCCGAAGGCCATGTTGTCGAACACGCTCATGTGGGGGTAGAGGGCGTAGTTCTGGAACACCATGGCAATGTCGCGATCCTTGGGAGGAACGTCGTTGACGACCCGGTCGCCGATGCGCATCACGCCCTCGGTGATCTCTTCCAGTCCGGCCACCATCCGCAGCAGGGTCGACTTCCCGCACCCGGAGGGTCCCACCAGGACGACGAACTCCCCGTCGTCGATGTGGAGGCTGACGTCGGTGATGGCCCGGGTCCCACCCGGGTACACCTTGCCGACGCTGTCGAACGTGATATCTGCCATGGCACGGTCTCCAGGCTCGTGGCGAGTGGACTGCGAACTTACCACGGATCGGCGTAGGCTGTTTGGGGTAGAAGGGCGACAACGGTGGGGCACGAGATGAGCGACGCGACCCGCAACGTGGTCATCACGGGCGGCACGGGCGGCCTCGGGACCGCCCTGGCCCGACGTCTCGCGACCAAGCCCGAGTACCGGCTGGCGGTGACCTACCTCATCCCGGAGGAGGCGGAGGCCTTCGAACGGAGCCTCGACCTGGACGAGGACCGGTTGATGTTGCGGCGGGTCGACGCCACCGACGCCCAGGAGGTCTCGACCTTCCTCAAGCAGGTCGTGGAACACTTCGGCTCGATGCAGGCACTGTGCTCGCTGGTGGGAGGATGGGCCGGGGGACGTGACATCGAGGACACCGACGACGTCAGGCTGGAACGCATGCTCGATCTCAACCTGCGCTCGGCCTTCTATGCGGTGCGGGCCGCCATCCCCTACCTACGCCCGGTGGAGAACGGACGGATCGTGCTGGTGGGCAGCCGGGCCGCGATCGAGAACCCCCAAGGACAGGCGGCGTTCAACATCGCCAAGGCGGGCGTGGTGGCCCTCGCCAAGACCGTCGCCCAAGAGCTGGTCGACACCGATGTCACCTCCAACGCGGTGATGCCGGCGGTGATCGACACCCCGGCTACCCGGGCGGCCCTTCCGTTCGCCGATTACGTCGACTGGCCGACGCCCGACGAGATCGCGGCGGTGATCGAGTTCCTGCTCGGGCCCGAGTCGCGAGTGATACGAGGGGCGGCGATTCCCGTCTACGGCCGCACCTGAGCCGGGAGCAGCTCCACCAGCGAAGCGGTGTAGCCGTGCACGAAGTTGCCTGATCCGACCGGCCCCAGCTCCCCGGCGGCGAAGAATCCGGCCACCCCGGCCGGTTCCAGCAGCTCGTCGACCAGGGCAGCATCGTGGTCGGGTCGGCCGAAGAAGCGAGCACCCCGCCCGTTGCAGGTGAAGAGGAGGACGCCGGCGGCCTGGGGCTGCTCGGCCAGCAGCCGGCGGAGGTCGTCGTCGGCGCTGTCGGGGTCGCGCACCTGGAACTGGACGGTGCTGCCGACCTCGACGCTCTCGCCGATGGTGAGCGAACCGGTGGCGCGGTCGGCGTCGATGA
>JBFGJL010000262.1:0-3411 GCA_041577235.1 Acidimicrobiia bacterium
GGTGCCGGCGCCGAGATGCTCCTCGTCCAGCACCTCGGCCTGTCGGTGGAGCGCCGCCAGCACGTCCCCCCGCGTGTAGGGAATGGTCAGATCGACCTCTTCCGCCCGGCCGGCCAGCATCTTCACCACCGCCGCCAGCAGATTGTCGATCCCGCTGCCGGCGGCGGCCGAGATCGGGATCGCCTCGGGGTGGAGGCTGCGCAACCGCCCGAAGGCGACCGGGTCGGCCACGTCCTGCTTGTTGAGGGCGATCAGCTCGGGGACAGCTCCGGCGCCGATCTCTTCCAGCACCCGCCGCACGGCATCGATCTGGGCCTCGGCCGAGAGGTCGGAGCCGTCCACCACGTGGATGAGGAGGTCGGCATCGGCCACTTCCTCGAGGGTGGAGGCGAACGCCTCCACCAGATCGTGGGGCAGCCGGCGCACGAACCCGACCGTGTCGGTCACCACCACCGCCGGCCCGTCGGGGATCTCGAGGCGGCGGGCGGTGGAGTCGAGGGTGGAGAAGAGACGATCCTCGGTCAGCACCCCCGCCGCGGTGAGGCGGTTGAGCAGGGTCGATTTCCCGGCGTTCGTGTAGCCGACGAGCGCCAACTGGGGGATGTCGGTCCGGCGGCGGGCCTTCCGCTGGGTGTGGCGGGTCTGCTCGAGCTGGACCAGCTCCCGCTTCAGCTTGGCGATCCGGCTCAGGATGCGGCGGCGGTCGGTTTCGAGCTTGGTCTCGCCCGGGCCCCGGGTCCCGATCCCGGCTGCCTGCCGGCTCAACTCCGTTCCCTTCCCCCGAAGGCGGGGGAGGTGATAGTGGAGCAGGGCCAGCTCCACCTGCACCATGCCCTCGCGGGAGGTGGCGTGCTGGGCGAAGATGTCGAGGATCACCGCCTCCCGGTCGACCACGTCGCAGTGGAAGATCTTCTGCAGGTTGCGCTGTTGGGCCGGGCTGAGGTCGTTGTCGAACACGACCACATCGATGTCGAGGGCGGTGGTGAGGGCGGCCAGCTCTTCGGCCTTGCCCGAGCCGATGAAGGTGGCGGGGTCGGGTGCCGGCCGGCGCACCAGCTCCGAGTCGACCGGGTCGGAGCCGGCAGTGTCGGTGAGCAAGGCCAGCTCGTCGAGCGAAGCCTCGGCCTCGATCTGATCCTGGCGGGGCGAGGCGACGCCGATGAGGAACGCCCGCTGGCGCTGGACCTCCAGGTCGGTGACGGTGGCGGTCAGTCGCCGGCGACGGCGTCCCTGTGGGTCGGTTGTCATCCTCCTCCTCGAAGAGTTGGCGGCATCAACGTATCCGTTTGCGGCCGGGTGGGCCAGCGATTTGGGCGCCATCGCCCATAATGAGGGCTTGACCACCACCGAACGATCCATCCGAGTTTCGTGGGCTCGCGTCGTCTGGGCGGCGGCGGCGGTGTTCTTCGTCGTGTTCGGGGGCCTGATCCTCGCTCGCCACGCCGGCTTCGGCACCTTGGTGTTCGACTTCGGGATCTTCGACCAAGGTCTGTGGCTGCTGAGCCGCTTCCAGGAGCCGTTCGTCACGTTGCGCGGCCTCAACCTGTTCGCCGACCACTCCTCGTATCTGATGGTGCCACTCGTTCCCCTCTACTGGATCTGGAACGACCCCCGGGCGCTGTTGCTGGTCACCGTCGCCGTCCTGGCCGTCACCGCCCCATTGCTCTACGCGGTGGGGCGACGGGAGGGTCTCACCCCACCGGTGGCGGCGGCGCTCGCCGTCGGCTATCTCCTCCATCCCGCCACCCAGTGGAACACCTGGGACAACTTCCACCCCGAAGTGCTGGCCATCCCGCTGCTGATCGCCGCCTATCACTTCGCTCAGCGCCGCCGGTTCGGATGGGCGGTCGCCATGCTGGTCCTGGTGCTGGCCGCCAAGGAGGATGCCGCCCTGGTGGTGATCCCCTTCGGCGTGTACCTGGGCTGGCGCTGGAAGCGGACCCGAGAGGGGGTGGGGGTGGTCCTCATCGGGCTGGGCGGGTTCGTGCTCAACTTCTTCTTCCTGTTGCCGTCGCTGTCGCCCACCGGTGACCTGCTGTACAGCAACCGCTACGGCCAGTTCGGCGATGGCATGGGCGGCGCCCTGTGGGGCATGATCTCCCAGCCCGATCTGGTGATCCGGGAGCTGGCCACCGTCCCCCGCCTCGCCTACCTGGCCGCCATGCTGCTGCCGCTGGCGGTGTCGGTGCTGGCGCCCGAGATCCTCGCCATCGGGGTGCCGATCACCCTCGCCAACCTGCTGTCGCTCCATGGCTACCAGCACGAGATCAAGTTCCACTACACCTCCTATCTCCTGGCTCTGGTGGCGGTGGCGGCGGTGGTGGGGGCCCGGCGGCTGCTGGAGAGGATCGGGCCCCGCTGGGGTCCGGCGCTGGCGGTGGGAGTCCTGGTGGCCTGCGTTGTGGGGAGCGTGTTGTCGGGTCCTTGGCCCGGGCCGGGCGGCAATCCTTGGCGGGGAGCGGTGGACGATCCGGTCGGCGCCGCCGCCGCCCTCTCGGTGGTACCGGCCGAGGCGGCCGTGTCGGCCGATTGGTTCGTGGCCAACCACCTCGCCCACCGCACGATCATCTACCAATTCCCCAACCCCTTCGCCCGGGACGTGTGGGCCGTGGAGGGGATCCCGCTGCCCCCGCCCGACGAGGTGGAGTGGATCGCCGTCGCTTCGGTCCTGGCCGACCAGGATCCCAAGATCGCGTCCGCCCTGGACCTGGCCCGGCGAGACTACGGCTTCGCGCTCGTCACCGAGCAAGGCGGGGTCGAGGTCTATCGACGCGGCTAGAGATACTGGCCATCGTCCGGCTCTTCCAGATCCTCTTGGGCGATGATCTGCGATTCGCGCACGGCCACCACCACCCGCCCGGTCGGTGGCCACATGAAGCGCCACGCCCCGGTCGGCACCGCCCAGAACCGCTGGCCGGTGTTGACGTCCACCAGGGCCAGAGCGTCCTGGGTGCTCTCGGTGCCGGCCGGCACCAGCAGACCGGAGCGGGTGGGCGATTCCTCCATGGTGTGGCCGACTCGCCAGCCGGGAAGCACGTGGTAACCGGCGTCAGGCGCTTCGCGGTGACCGTTGCCAGTCATGCCACCAGTGTGCCAGAAAGGGCCGGCAAACCGGAAAGCTGGCGTCGCCGGCCGGGTCAGCCGCCGGCGGCCCCGTCCTGGTCGGCGCCGGCGGCCCGAAACGGAGGGAAGGCCAGCATGGCGATGACCAGGCCCTGCAGTACGGCGAAGAACACCATGCCGGACCAGACCGCCGCCGGCATGAGGAGGCCGGGCCCGGTGGCCACCTCGACCATCCGCGCTACCCACAGCGCCAGCGGAGTCGACCCGGCCACCACCCACACTGCCCGCGGTCGGTTGGGACCCGCCCGCAACCACCAGATCATAAGGTCGGCGGCGAGGCCGCCCACC
>JBFGJL010000263.1:0-3401 GCA_041577235.1 Acidimicrobiia bacterium
AGGCGATGAACGAGGAAGATCTCGAGCGCTACGAGACCGAAGTCGAGCTCCAGATCTACAAGGAGTATCGGGACGTGCTGCGTATGTTCCGGTACGTGGTGGAGACCGAGCGCAGGTTCTACCTCGCCAACCGGGTGGAGCTGACTCGAAGAGAATCGGAGGGTTCGACCTATTTCGAGCTCGAGCTGGAGGACGCCTGGGTGTGGGACATGTACCGCCCGGCGAGGTTCCTCCAGAAGGTGAGAGTGCTCACCTTTCGCGACGTCAACATCGAGCAGCTGGAGCCCGGCGTCCAGATGTGACGATCGATCGCCGCCGGCTCGGCAGGCTGGGGGAGGAGCTGGCGGCCCGATTCCTGCAACGGCGTGGGCTGAGCATCATCGCCCGCAACCGAAGGGTGGGTCGGGGCGAGATCGATATCGTCGCCCGGCACGGCCGACGGATCGTGGCGGTGGAGGTCAAGACCGCGGCCGGCCCCGACCCGATCTATGCCTTCGACGACGCTAAGGCTCGCCAGGTGCGAGCGCTCGCCTCCCGGATCGGCGCTTCCCGGGTCGACGTGGTGGCGGTGTCGCTGGAGCGGGAGGGCGCCTCCATCCGGTGGCTGGCGGGGGTCTGAGCTTCAGGGCACCGCCGTTCGGCCGTGGCGGCGCCGCATCTCTCGGTACCAGCATCCTCGGTGCCAGTGCCGCCGCAGGTCAGGGGCCTTTTCGGGGATCACCACGAGATGGTGGGTTCCGGCCGGGATGACATGCTCACATCCAGGACAGAGATACGGCTTGCGGGCCGCATAGGCCTGGACCGGGACGACGGATTCTCCTAGCTCGAAGCCAGTGCCCACACCACCACCGCCGCCGCCGCCGCCAGGGCGCCGATCACCATCAGGACGTCGAAGATGGTCTTGCGCTGCGGCCGGAACGGATTGAAGCCCATCTCCGCATGGTAGGCGGCGTTGGCACCTCGGCCCCCTGGGCCGGTCGGCAGCTGGCGCGGGCAGAGCCGGACATGGGTTCGGCGGCCTTTGGCCACCTATCCTTCCCGCCATGCTGTACGAGGTTGACGACCGGGGGCCGGTTCGCTGGCTCACCCTCGATCGTCCCGAACGCAAGAACGCCATCCCGGCCGACGGCTGGCGGCAATTGGAGGGAGTGTTCGGGGAGTTCGAAGCCTCCGATCAGCGGGTCTTGGTGATCACGGGGGCGGGTGGTGACTTCTGTTCTGGGGCGGAGCTGGGGGTGGAGATGGGGGAGGACCTGGCCGGATCGATGGGCCGATACGCTCGAGTCCAGGAGGCAGGCGACGCCGCCCGCGCCCTCCATCGGTTGCCCAAGCCCACCCTGGCGGCGGTGGACGGGGTGGCGGTGGGGGCGGGGATGAACCTGGCGCTGGGATGCGACCTGGTGGTGGCCACCACTCGGGCCCGCTTCGCCGAGCTCTTCGTCCGCCGCGGCCTCACGCTCGACTTCGGAGGCACCTGGTTGTTGCCGCGGGTGATCGGCTTGCAGCGGGCCAAAGAGCTGGCTCTGACCGGCCGGATGGTGGAGGCCGACGAGGCGCTGAGGATCGGCCTGGTGCTGGAGTTGGTGGAACCGGCTCAGCTGGGCAGCAGAGCACAACAGCTGGCCGAGGAGCTGGCCGCGGCCGCCCCCATCGGTCAGGAGTTCGCCAAGTCGGCGCTGAACCGTTCGTACCAGATTGATTTCGAGCAGGCGCTGACCGGGGAGAGCACCGCCCAATCGATCTGCCTGGGAACCGAAGACGTCGTCGAAGGGATGAGCGCCTTCGTCGAGAAGCGGGCTCCGCGGTTTCGGGGGCGCTGAGACCGGAGCCCGATGGAGTGGGGGTCGCAGCGGACGTGCCGGACGCGGCCGGGTGGTGAAGGTGGTCTCGGGGTCCGTCCGACCTGCCGTGGACCGACGCGGCACCTCGTTCGAATCGGCTGAGTGGCGCCGTCCCACCTGGGTCTAACGGTATCGCCGCCATCGCCGCGAGCCTGGTCTCTGCGATCCACTCGATGACGGCCGGTGCTGCCCGGAGCTGTCACTGCAGGGTTCTACGTTGACACCATGTTCGCTGCGGTCACGTCGGTCGCCCTGGTCGGTACCGAGCCCCGCCCGGTGCGGGTGGAGGTCCATGTCGGTGGGTCGAGTCCTTCTCTGTGCATCGTCGGCCTGCCCGACACGGCGGTTCGCGAAGCCAAGGACCGGGTCCGGGCCGCCCTCGCCTCTTCGGGATACCGCTTTCCCAGCCGGCGCGTGACCGTCAACCTGGCTCCGGCCGACCTTCCCAAGGCGGGATCTGCCTACGACCTGCCGATCGCGCTGGGGGTGCTGGCGGCGGCGACAGAGGTCCCAGCTGCCGTCAGCGGGGTGGTGGCACTGGGGGAGCTGGCGTTGGATGGCGGGGTGCGGTCCGCCCGGGGCGGGCTGGGGGCGGCGCTGGTGTCGGCTCGCCTCGGCTTGCCCTGTCTGCTGGATCCGAGCGCGGCGGCGGAGGCGGCTTGGGTGGCGGCGGCAGACGTGCGGGCGGTCCGTAGCCTGGCGGAAGCGGTGGCGGTGGCGTTGGGGGAGGTCGTTCCGGAGGCCCCACCGCGGGTGGCAGAGTCGCCCCCCATCGACGAGCCCGACCTGGCCGACGTGCGTGGACAGCCCTCCGCTCGTCGCGCCCTCGAGATCGCCGCTGCCGGTGGCCATCACCTCCTGCTCTGGGGTCCGCCCGGTGCGGGGAAGACGATGCTCGCTCGCCGCCTGCCCGGGCTCCTTCCTCCCCTGAGTGCGGCCGCCAGTCTGGAGGTCGCCCAGGTGTGGTCGGCCACCGGCCGCAGCTACCCGGCTACCTCGTCCCCGCCCTTTCGCAGTCCCCATCACACCGCCACCGTGGCGGCGGTGGTGGGCGGCGGCAGCGGCATACCTACGCCCGGGGAGGTTTCCCTCGCTCACCACGGTGTGCTCTTCCTCGACGAGTTGGGCGAGTTCCCGACCCACTTGCTGGATGCTCTTCGGCAGCCGATCGAAGACGGGACGGTGGTCGTTGCTCGGCGAGGGGCGACCGTCACCTTTCCCTCCTCCGTGCAGTTGGTGGCGGCCACCAATCCATGTCCCTGCGGATACCGTCATGACCGACAGGTGGCCTGCGCCTGCTCTCTCAGGGCGGTCGAGCGGTATCGGCGGCGGCTGTCGGGCCCGCTGCTGGATCGCTTCGATCTGCGGGTGGCGGTGGCCCGGCCAGAGCGGACCGAGCTGGTGGGTCCTCCCGCCGAGCCGACCACCGCCGTCCGACCGCGAGTGCTGGCGGCGCGAGACCGCCAGCTGGAGCGGGGTGACCTCAACCGGGAACTCTCCCGGAGCCGACTCGACCGGCTGCCCTGGGGTTCGGACGCGATGGCGCTGCTGGCGGCGGCG
>JBFGJL010000264.1:0-3397 GCA_041577235.1 Acidimicrobiia bacterium
ACCGACCCGGATTCCGGCTGGTGAAGCGGGTGGCGGCGCTGGCCGGCGAAACCCTGCCCGGTGACTCAGGGCCCGTCCCCCCCGCCCATGCCTACGTCCTGGGAGACCGTCCGGATCTGTCCTCGGGCGACAGCCGCCAGGTGGGGCCGGTGAACCTGGCCGGGGCGGCCCGGGTGCTGCTCCGCTACTGGCCGCCGGGGCGGATCGGAGGGATCGATCGACTCCCCCCCATCCTCTCGCCGGATCGAGCAGACCCGGCGCGCCCCCGAGGTGGCGCCGACCCCGGGTGAGCTGCTGGGAATGGCTCAGGCCGCGACCGAGTCGACGTGATGGCTGATCTCGCGGTCGGCGCCGGAGCCGGTCAGCAGGACGCCGTTGCGGCCGCACCAGCAGCGGTAGGCGACCAGCACGCCCCGATCGGTGTTGCGCACGCCGAGAACGTCCTTGGCGGTGAGAAGGACCTCGCCCAGATCATCGCAATGAACCGTGAACATGATCTGACCTCCAGGGTTGATGGCTCTGTAATAACCATCTATACTTATGATGCTTACACCCTAGCCGAAGGCCCGTAAGGAGTCAAGTGGATTTCTCCCATTACACCGATCAGCCGGTGGAGCTGGCGACCGACCTGGTGAACACACTCAGTACGGACGGAGACGACCCGCTCGCCAGTCTCGACGGGCTGCGCCGGTTCCTGGAGCCCTACGCGGGGTTGTGGGAGGAGGCCAGTCTCCCGCCCGGCGACGCCGACCTCGATCCGGTTCGACGGCTCCGCGCCAGCCTGCGAGAGGTCTTCTCGGCGCCGGAACCGGACGCCGCCGCCCGACTCCTGAACCAGATCCTGGCCGAGAACGTGGCCATCCCCCGCATCTCCACCCACGGGGGAGCCTCCCACCTCCACTTCGAGCCGCTCGAGCCTTCCTTCGCCCAGTGGCTGGCGGTGGTGACGGCGATGGGCCTCACCACGGTGCTGTGCGACCACGGCCTGGAACGGTTCGGACTGTGCGCCTCCGACGCCTGCGACGACGCCTTCATCGACACGTCCCGCAACCGCTCCCGCCGGCACTGTTCGACCACCTGCTCCACCCGGGAGAACGTGGCCGCCTACCGGCGCCGGCAGCGGGCCGACGCCTGAGCGGCTGCCGGAGCTCTCGCTCGCTCCCAAGGGAGCCGCTCCACCCCGCCGGGCCCCCTGATGCCACCTCCCAGGCCCCGGCTCGCGCGAACATGGTGGCCATGCTCACCTGCTCCTGGTGCGGACGGGTACTCGTTTACCTGCACGGCCACGCCGCCTGCGTCGTTTCGGGCTGCCAGATGTACGGCCGCAATCAAGCCGAATGCTGCGACGGCGAGCAGGCGGGGAGCTGTCCGGCCCCCACCGCCCGTCTCGCCTCCCCTTCGTCGACCGGAAGGAAGCTCCGCCGTGGAACCACATGAGCCGACCCGGATGGAGCCGTGGCAGCGCACCTTGCTGGGAGTGCTCGGTGGCCTGGCGGTGGTGGTGCTGGGAATCGCCGGGATCCTCGCCCTGCAGGGTGACGATGGGCCGCCGGCGGCGGCGCCCACCACCCTCACTGTCGTGACCGCGGCTCCCACCTCGACCGAGCCCAGCCCGGGTACCGGGAGCCCCGCCACCACCCTCCCGGAAGAGACCACCACCTCCTCGAGCACCACCACCAGCTCGACCACCACTCCGCCCAGCCGGCTCCTGACTCTGGCCGGGGACGGCCTCGGCGCCGTGGACCTGGGGACGGAATCGGAGGCGGCCATCCAGGCGCTGTCCCTCATCCTGGGCGACGCAGACGAGGACACGGGCTGGATCGACAGCTTCTCCGGGTTCGGGACGTGCCCGGGCGACGTGGTACGCGGAGTGCGGTGGGGGACGCTCTGGACCTTGCACACCGACGGGGCCACCGACTGGGGCCGCGGGGGCTTCCGTCACATCTTCTCGTATACGGACTCGGTCCTCATCTCCGACGGGTCGGAGGACCTGGGACTGCGCACCGCCGAGGGGGTGGGGGTGGGGTCGACGATCGACCAGCTCGTGCAGGCCTACGGGTCCGCCCTGGACGTCCACTACGAGGAGTTGATCGACTCCTGGGTGTACTTCATCGATGTGCCCGACCCGGGCTTCCTGTGGGGGTTGCTGTCGGGAAGCGGAACCGGGAGCGTGGTGCTGTCGGTCAACGGCGGGGTCGGGTGCGGGGAGTGACTGCGACCGCGTAGGCTGGAGGGATGACCGAGTTCACGGTGCGGCTGGCCAACCGGCCGGGCATGCTCGCCGCCCTCACCGAGCGGTTGGCGGCGGCGGGAGTGAACATCGAAGCGCTGGCGGCGTTCGGATACGCCGAGGACGGTCACGTGCGGATGATCGTGGACGATGCCATCACCGCCGGACGGATCCTGCGGGAGGCGGACCTCTCGACCCAAGAGAGGGAGGTGCTGACCGTGATCCTCCCCCACGTCCCCGGCTCGCTGGCTCGCATGACCCGCCGGCTGGCCGACAGCGGCGTCAACATCGAGGCGCTCTATCTGCTCAAGTCGACCGCGGACGGTCTCGAGTTCGCGGTGGCGGTGGACGAGGTCGGTACGGCTCGTAGTCAGCTGGCCAGCACCGCATGAGCGGTCTCGGGTTCGGTCTGATCACCTGTCAGCGGACGGCCGGCGACCCCCGCTCTTGGGAAGATCTCTACCGGGAGGCCCTCGACCTGTGCGTCGAGGCGGAACAGTTGGGCTTCTCATCGGTGTGGACGTCGGAGCATCATTTCGTCGACGACGGCTACATGCCTTCTCTCCTGCCGTTCTGCGCCGCCGCCGCCGCCCGCACCAGCCGCATCTCGATCGGCACCGGGGTGCTGCTCGCCCCCCTCTACCACCCGCTTCGGTTGGCCGAGGATGCCGCCACGGTCGACCTGCTCAGCGGCCACCGCCTGCTGCTGGGGCTGGGGCTGGGATGGTCAGAGATCGAGTTCGAAGCGTTCGGAGCCGACCCCCGCCGGCGGGGCCGAGCCATGGACGAGATCCTGGACATCCTGTCCAAGGCTTGGAGCGGGGAGGTGTTCCACCATCAGGGAGAGGTGTTCTCCTTCCCGCCGCTGGCGGTGCGACCGGTCCCCACCGGCCCGGTGGTGATCTGGATCGGGGGAGGGGCCGACGCGGCCGTGCGCCGGGCGGCCCGAGCCGCCAACGGGTTCTTCAGCAACGCCAGCCCTCGCCGGTTCGTCGAACAGGTGGGCGTCGCCCGGCTGGAGATGGAGCGAATCGGTCGGGACCCGGCCACGTTCACCTTCTCCTGGTATGGGCACCTCTACCCGTCGGACGACGTCGAGCGGGGCTGGAAGGAGCTGCGGGAGCACCTCCATGCCCAGCGCTGGAAGTACTCCGACATGGGTCCGTC
>JBFGJL010000265.1:0-3316 GCA_041577235.1 Acidimicrobiia bacterium
CAGCAGGACCACAACGCCCGGGCCCGGGCGCTCCGCAGCTTGCAGGACGTGCTCGACCTCCCCGAGGCCCCGCTCCGGATCGAGGCCTACGATGTCTCCACCCTCCAGGGTGGCAACACCGTCGGGTCGATGGTGGTGTTGGAGGACGGGCTGCCCAAGCGGTCCGACTACCGCCGGTTCCGGATTCGGTCGGTCGCCGGTCAGGACGACTTCGCCTCCATGGAAGAAGTGGTGCGACGCCGGTTCGAGGCCTACCTGCGCGACCGGGAGCGGCCCACCGGCGGCCGGTTCGCCTACCCACCCTCCTTGGTGCTGGTCGACGGGGGAGCGGGCCAGCTGGGCCGGGTGGTGCGGGTGCTCGACCAGCTCGGGCTCGACATCCCGGCGGTGGGCCTGGCCAAGCGGATGGAGGAGGTGTACCTGCCCGGCCGCCCGGAGCCACTCAGGATCAGGCGCCACGAAGAAGCCCTCTACCTGCTCCAACGGGTGCGGGACGAGGCCCACCGCTTCGCCGTCTCCTACCACCGCACCCTCCGCAGCCGCAGCATGGTGGACTCGGTGCTGGACCAGGTGGCGGGGATCGGACCCGCCCGGAAGAAGGCGCTGCTCCGGCGCTTCGGCTCGTTGAAGCGGCTGCGGGAGGCCAACGTGGACGATTTGGCGGACGTGGTTCCGACCGGGGTTGCGTCGGCCCTCTACGCTGCCTTGCACGAGAAGAGGTGATGCGACGCAGGGTGCCGTTCGAGACACGCTTCGGGCGTGGGTGGGTCTGCCACTCGGAGGGGGTGGTCGACGACTTGGTGCTGCCGGGGCTCCCGGCTCCGGAGGGCACCGACGATCGCGACCCCCCGCCCGGGGTGGAGGCCTTGGTGGCGGAGCTGTCCGAGTACTTCGCCGGGCATGGTGATCTGGTGCCGCGTCTCGCGTGGGCCGATCGGGCAGACACGCCCTTTCTGAAGTCGGTCTATCGGGTGGTGGCCGCCATCCCGCCCGGCCGTCCTCTCACCTACGGGGAGGTGGCGGCGGCGGCCGGACATCCCGGCGCCGCCCGAGCGGTGGGTTCGGCCATGGCTCGCAACCGGCTGGCGCCGGTCATCCCCTGCCATCGGGTGGTCCCGGCGGCCGGCGGGGTGGGCAGCTACGGGGGCGGCTCCCGGATGAAGCAAGCCCTCTTGGAGATGGAGGGTCATGGCCGCTGAGAAGCCGCAGGTACTGGTGGTCACGGGCATGTCAGGGGCAGGGCGCTCCACCACCGCCAAGGTGCTGGAGGATCTGGGATTCCGGGTGGTGGACAATCTGCCCCCCAGCCTGATCCGCAACGTGGTGGAGCTCACCGATGTGGCCGAGCAGCGCCGCCGCCTGGCGGTGGTGGTCGACTCGCGGGGCGGTCTGCCGATCGAAGATCTCCGCCAGGCCATCTACCACCTGTCCGGCCAGGGGATCCACACCAGCCTCCTGTTCCTCGACGCCGACGACTCCGCCCTGATCCGGCGCTACTCGGAAAACCGGCGCCCGCACCCCGTGGCAGGAGACACCCTGGCCGAGTCGATCGCCGCCGAGCGGGGCTTGCTGACCGAGTTGCGCGCCACCGCCGACATCGTCGTCGACACGACCGATACCAACGTCCATCAGCTGCGGGAACGGATCGAAGCCGAGTTCGAGGGTCTGCGGGCAGAGCGACCGATGCGGGTGTCGGTCACCTCGTTCGGCTTCAAGCACGGCGCTCCCCGCGACCTCGACCTCCTGTTCGACGTGCGTTTTCTCCCCAACCCTCATTGGGTACCCGAATTGCGTCCGCTCACGGGGTCCGATGGAGCCGTGGCCGAATACGTGCTCGACAATCCCGACGCTCGCGAGTTCGTCGACCGGGTCGAGAACCTGCTCTCCTTCATGATTCCCCGCTTCCGATCCGAGGCGAAGTCCTACCTGAGCATCGGCATCGGCTGTACCGGGGGACGTCATCGCTCGGTGGCGCTGGCCGAGGAGATCGGGGGCTGGCTGCGATCGGAAGGGATCAACGCCAACGTCCGGCACCGGGACGCCCACCGATGACCATGCCCGAGACCGAGCTCCAGCTCGAGCCGCTGGGACTGGACGAAGCCGGGCCACGGGTGGTGGCCCTCGGCGGCGGCCACGGGCTGGCCCAGGTGCTGGAGGCCGTCCAGACCTACGCCGGGGAGATCACGGCGGTGGTGACCGTCAGCGACGACGGGGGTTCGTCGGGGCGGATCTCGGGCCACATGGGGATCCCCCCGCCCGGGGACATCCGGCGCTGCCTGCTGGCCTTGAGTCCGGAACCCTCGGTGTGGGGAGAGGTGTTCGGATATCGGTTCGAGGGCGGCGACGTCGCCGGGCACTCGCTGGGCAACTTGCTGCTGGCCGCCCTCAGCGACCTGCTGGGAGGTTTCACCCCGGCGCTGCGGGCGAGCGAGTCCATGTTGGGCACCGTCGGCCGGGTGCTGTCGGTGGCCGACCGCTGGCTGCGGCTGGAGGCCACCATCGACGGCCGGCCGGTGGAGGGCCAGGTGGCGATCGCCCGCTCCCGGGGCAGGATCGAGCGGCTGCGGCTGATACCGGATGACTGCGACGCCGGCAGAGAGGTAGTGGAGGCGATCGCCGCCGCCGATCAGCTCATCATCGGGCCGGGCAGCCTCTACACCTCGATCCTGTCGGTGCTGCTGGTACCGGGTGTGGCCGATGCCATCAAGCGGTCGACCGCCCGGCGGACCTTCGTCATGAACCTGATGACGCAGGACGGGGAGACGCTGGGCATGAGCGGTGGCGACCATCTCGACACCCTGCTGCGGATGGGGGGAATCGAGGGCCCCGGTACGATCGTCGCCCATGAAGGCGAGCTGCGGGTTCCCCCGGGTCTGCAAGCCCTGGTCGTGGAGGCGGACGAGGCAGCGGGGCGGGGGTGGGAGTTGGTGACGGCCGACCTGGCCGACCCGGAGGCGGCCTGGCCCCAGCATGATGCGATCCGGCTGGGGATGGTGTTACAGCGGGTCGCCGGGAGCTGAGGGAGCACGTGTACGAGTTCTTGACCTTGTCCGACGTGGAGGTGACCGACCGAACGGTGCTGGTCCGGGCCGATCTGAACGTCCCGATCGAGAACGGGGTGGTGGCCGACGACTTCCGGATCGCCGCCAGCCTCCCCACCATCGAGCGGCTCCGCACGGCCGGAGCCACCGTCGTGGTCTGCAGTCACCTCGGCCGTCCCAAGGACCGGGAGCCAAGCCTGCGGATGGATCCGGTCGGCCGCCGCCTGTCGGAGCTGGGCGGCTTCCCGGTACGGAAGATCGACGAGCTGGTCGGC
>JBFGJL010000266.1:0-3306 GCA_041577235.1 Acidimicrobiia bacterium
CATCTGGCCGGCGCCTATCTGCCCGCCGACATCTTCGCCCGCTACCACCGGCTGGCGGGACACCGGGTTCTCATGGTCTCGGGCAGCGACGTCCACGGGACACCCATCACCGTGCGGGCGGACCAGGAAGGAGTGACCCCGGAGGAGATCGTCGACCGGTACCACGCCGAGATTCTCCAGAACTGGGACCAGCTCGGCATCTCCTGGGACCTGTACACGTCGACCGGCACCGACAACCACCGGGAAGTCACGTGGGACATCTTTCGGCGGCTGCGCGACCAGGGCTACGTCGTCAAGGGCCGCGGTGAACAGCTGTACGACCCGGAGGCGGAGCGGTTCCTGCCCGACCGCTACGTCGAGGGCACCTGCCCGCACTGCGGCTACGAGGCCGCCCGGGGCGACCAATGCGACAACTGCGGCCGCACCCTCGACCCCGCCGACCTGATCCGGCCCCGCAGCCGTCTCTCGGGAGCCGAACCCGTCGTGCGGGAAACCGAGCACTACTACCTCCGCCTCGACGCCTTCACCGATCGGCTCCGCTCGTGGCTCTCCACCCGTCGGGGCTGGCGCAAGCATGTCCAGAACTGGGCGGTGGGGATGGTGGAGGAGGGGCTGCCGGACCGAGCGATCACCCGCGACCTGACCTGGGGTGTTCCCCTTCCCCCCGAAGCGGACGATCTGGGGGAGGGAAAACGCATCTACGTGTGGTTCGAGGCGGTCATCGGGTACCTGTCCGCATCCAAGGAATGGGCTCAGCGCAAGGGCGACCCGGATGCCTGGGAGGCGTGGTGGGAGGACCCGGAAGCCGAGTCCTACTACTTCGTCGGCAAGGACAACATCCCCTTTCACACGGTGATCTGGCCGGCCATGCTGATGGGCTACGAAGGGCTCAATCTCCCCACCGACGTGCCCGCCAACCAGTACGTGACGTTCCGGGGGGAGAAGGGGTCGGCCAGCCGCGGGGTGGGACGCTCAATCAGCTGGTACGCCGAGCGCTACCAAGCCGACGCCCTCCGCTACGCCCTCGCCGCCAACCTCCCGGAGCAGTCCGACACCGACCTCAGCGAAGAGGAGCTCGTGCGCCGCATCAACGAGGAGCTGGTGGCCACCTGGGGCAATCTGGTCAACCGGGTGCTGGTGCTCATCCACAAGCACTTCGAGGGAAAGGTGCCGGAGGCGGAGGAGCTCGAGCCAGACGACCGGGAGCTGCTGGAGACCGTCGACGCCACCCTCGTCCGGGAGGCCGAGCTGATCGAGGCCGTGGAGCTGCGGGCGGCCCTGCGGGCCGCCATGGACGGGGCCGGAGCGGTCAACGCCTACCTCAACCGACGTGAGCCGTGGCAGACGATCAAGGACGACCGCGCTCGCACCGCCACCTCCCTCTCGGTGGCGCTCAACGCCATCGCCGGCCTGCAGGTCGCCTTCGCTCCGTTCCTCCCCTTCTCGACGGCACGCCTCGGAGAGCTGTTGGGCCGCCCCCAGTCACCTAGCGAATGGAGGCGCGTAGAGTTGGTCCCCGGTGCGGGGCTGGGAAGTCCCGCCCCACTGTTCGAGAAGGTCGACGCCGGCGGGGAGTAGCCGGCTGAAGGAGTGCGAGTGTTCTTCAAGTCATGGACCCCACGCCGGATCGGGGTGGCCGTCTTCGGAGGCGTGCTCGTGCTGTTCGGCTTGGTGGCCGTCCCCCTTCCGATCGTCCCGGGCTGGGCCGTGGTCATCGCCGGCCTGGTGGTGCTCAGCCGCGAGTTCCATTGGGCCCACCGACTGGTCGTTCGCGGCCGGCGTATCCTGGAGCAGCGCCGGCGCCCCACCTCGTCCGACGACCAGAACGATTCGGGGGATCTTCGCCTCTCGGCATGAGCTGACCGCAGCCGCCGTCCCCTCCCCATCCTCAGGGAAACGGTCGCGACCGCCGATACAGAGACAGTCCTTGCCACGGGAAACCACCGAGGCGCGGGTACGATCCGCCGGTCAGGAATCCGCACCGATCAACGATGACCTCGACAACCGACCCTCTTGCGCCCAGGAAAGGCAAACTCGGCACCTTCGCCGGGGTCTTCACGCCCAGCATCCTGACCATCCTCGGGATCATCCTGTTCCTCCGGCTCGGTTTCGTGGTGGGCAACGCCGGGTTGGTGAAGGCCTTCGTGATCATCGGCATCGCCAGTTCGATCTCGATCCTGACGTCGCTGTCGCTGGCCGCCATCGCCACCAACCTGCAGGTGAAGGGAGGCGGTGACTACTACCTGATCTCCCGCACCTTGGGAGTCGGGTTCGGGGGAGCCATCGGCATCGTGCTCTTCCTGGCTCAGTCGGTGTCGATCGCCTTCTACGCCATCGGATTCGGGGAGGCCATCTCCGCCATCGCCGGCTGGGAGGGCCAGACCTCGGTGCAGGTGGTGGCGGCGGTGGCCGTGTCGGGATTATTCGTCCTCGCCTGGATGGGCGCGGACTGGGCCTCCCGCTTCCAGTACGTGGTGATGGGGCTCCTCCTCCTCGCCCTGGTGTCCTTCTTCTCCGGAGCGATCGGAGGGTTCGACTTCGGAATCCTGCGGCGGTCCCTGTCGACACCGGCCGGGGCCGAGCCCTTCTGGATCGTGTTCGCCATCTTCTTCCCCGCCATCACCGGGTTCACCCAGGGAGTGAGCATGTCGGGAGATCTCAAGGATCCGGCCAAGAGCCTTCCCCGGGGCACCTTTGCCGCCGTCGGCATCTCCACCGTGGTCTACTTCGCGGTCGCCCTCCTGTTCGCCGCCAGCGTCCCGCTCGACGTGCTCAGCTCCGACAACCGGGCGATGGGGGGGGTGGCCCGGATCGGCTGGCTGATCGACGCCGGCGTGGTCGCCGCCACCCTCTCCTCGGCGATGGCCTCCTTCCTGGGCGCACCGCGGATCCTCCAGTCGCTGGCGGCCGACAAGATCTTCAGGATCCTCACACCCTTCGCCAAGGGATCCGGACCCGCCAACAACCCGCGCCGGGGGGTGGTGTTGTCGCTGATCATCGCCTTTCTCATCATCGGGATCGGGAACCTCAACCTGATCGCCCCGATCGTGTCGATGTTCTTCCTGGTGTCCTACGGCCTGCTCAACTACGCCACCTACTACGAGACCCGAGCGGCCAGTCCGTCGTTTCGACCCCGCTTCCGCTACTTCAACAAGTACACGAGCCTGGCCGGGTTCCTGCAGAAACCCTACCGGCCGGAGCAGTTGCTGGCACGCCTGGGCGACCTGCTCTGACGGCCGGCGGCGGTGCCGCGCGCCGCTACTTGCAGAATCCCTTGCTGGCGCAATCCGGATCGAGACAGTCAAC
>JBFGJL010000267.1:0-3297 GCA_041577235.1 Acidimicrobiia bacterium
GGCCAGCACCGGAGCGGTCGGATCCGAGTAGTCCCAGATCCGCATGCCGCTCCAACCGTTGGGAACGGTGGCGGCCGACACGCTCTCGCCCGAGGCACCGACGACCAGATCGGCGGCCGTAGCCACTCCGGCGATCAGCAGGCCGGTGGAGTGTCCGACGAAGACGCCCGGCAGGTTGACGGCCACTCCACCCATGGTCACCAGGGCGTCGCCCCGGGCGGCGTCGTTGAACACCACCACTCCGGCATAGCCGGCGGCGTCGGCATTGGTGATCTT
The DNA here is from genome assembly GCA_041577235.1 of Acidimicrobiia bacterium. Classification (GTDB taxonomy): domain Bacteria; phylum Actinomycetota; class Acidimicrobiia; order Spongiisociales; family DATADW01; genus JBFGJL01. Next base: position 277 of record JBFGJL010000267.1, read on the forward strand.
CTGCGTGAAGGTGCATACACCCCGCTGGATCAAGGCGATCGCGTCACCGGACGGTGCGGCTGGCACAGGGTCGTCGAACCCGGGAGCAGTGCCTGGGTTACAGGCGCCGCCCACATAGACGGTTGGTCCGGCCATCTCGGATCCGGGCAGGCTGGCGATCGGCACCGTGATGGCGCCTTCTGCCGACGGGTACTCGCCGGCGTTCGGCCCGGAGGTGATGGAGAACTCCGATGCGAACGGGGCGAAGTCCTCTTCGCCCTCGACCACGATCGTCTCGTCCTCGTTCGGCCACACCGAGTGGCTGTTGACCTCGCCGTCCTCGCTGGTCGGGTCGATCGCCTGCGAGATCAGCGTTGCGGCGGAGCCATCCAGATTTCCGAGGTCGACCAGCAGCAGACCGGCGTCCCAGTTGGCCAGGTAGGCCCGCTCCCCGTCGGGGGTGACGTAGTGGTCGTGCAGGAACCGGTTCTGCGACGCTCCGAACCCGGAGTTGTTGTAGGCGTTCGCTTCCAGGATCTTGCCGAAGTCGGTCGTGTTGACCCAGTCGACCGTCGGATCGAGCACGTACTCGGCTCCGAACCAGCTCACCAATTCGGCATCGGCCGGATCGGTGATGTCGAACACTTGGAAGCTCCCCAACAGGCCTTCCACCTGGGCGGCGGCGTAGTCACGTCCGTCCCGAGTGAACAGGAACAGATTGTGAACGCCGAAGTCGGTGAACCCGAAGTTGTCCTGCAGGAAGATGTTGATGTCGTCGGTCTGAACGCGGGCCAGGTGAACCGGGTTGGTCGGGTCGTCGACGTTGTAGATCTCGAACCCGCCGGGCCCGCCTGCACAGGCCTCGTTGGAGTGCACCAGGATGTCGCCGCCGTTCATCGACGCCACCTTGACGTCGTTGGTGCGGCTTCCCACCGGCGAGGGGATGATCCCCACGAAGCTGGGCTTGTTCTTGTTGTGCACGTCCCAGATCCAGATCCCGGCCTCGGGGTCGCCACCACAGGGATTCTGGAAGGTCCCGGTGTAGGCGTAGCCGTCGAGGGCCCACACGTCGGTCGTGGCGTTGGCGACCAGCCGATCGCCCCGCCCGCTGAGGCTGAGGTTCTTGATCACCTTGGCGTCGGGGCCGGAGCTCACAATGTTGTTGGTGGCCGCATCGTGATCCAGCAACTCGCTACTCAGGTCGTGGGTATGGATCCCACCGTCCTCGTCTGCGGCTGGGTCGTCAGATACGGCCTCCGGGTGGGCGCCGGCGACCGGCGCCAGCACCGTCAGCGCCATCAAGAGCGCGAAGAACAGGACCCACTTGGGTCCGCGATGCAATCGCAAGATTGTCCCCTTCCGTCGTCGAACTGCTTCCTCCCGGCTCCTGATCCTGGTCGCGTGGTCGTGCGAACACAAATCGGATTTTTCGCGCTCTGGGCGGGGGGCGGCTACGAGGGGTGACATCGGGGAGGGGTCAGGGCTGGAGCCGGGCGGTAATCTCCCGCGCCTCCCGCTCCAGCGAGATCCCCTCATAGGAGGCCTGGTGGCCCTGCCGCCGCAGACGGCCCCCCAGGTAGTCGGCCAGGTAGCGAACCAGGAAGGTCACCGCCCCCAGCCGCCGCCACTGGGCGACGTGCACCAGCTCGTGCACCAGCAGCCGGGTGCGGCGGGGGGCGTCCCAGCCCGCCACATCGGGCCGGAGGTAGACCCGGCCGGGCAAGGTCATGGCAGCCACCTCCCCCACCCACAGTGCTCGCATCCAGCGGGGAGCGGTCTCCACCCGCACCTGGTACGGCTCCACCTCGGGCAGCGCCCGGCGCAGCGGGGTGAGGTCGGCTCCGGCGGCGGCGAGCAGCGCCCCGGCGGTGGTCATCAGCCGACGACGACGTTGACCAGGTTGGGGGGGCGGGCGATCACCTTGCGGACGGTGCCGCCGTCGATCCAGCCCTGGAGCTTCTCGGAGGCGAGGGCCAGCTCCTCCGCCGCCTCGGCGGTGATGGCGGCGTCCACCTCGATCCGGTCACGCACCTTGCCGTTGACCTGGATGACCATGGTCACCACCCGCTCGGCCGCCAGCTCGGGATCCCACTCCGGCCAGGGCTGGTCGGCGAGCATGGACTCGTGGCCGGTGCGCTCCCACAGCTCGTGGGCGAGGTGGGGCGCCATCGGTGCCAGCATCAGCAGCAACAGCTCGAAGGCGGCGGCGAAGGTCTCGGTCCGTGCGCCCTCCTCGGAACGGAGGTAGGCCCCCAGCGTGTTGGACAGCTCCATCAGGGCGGCCACCGCCGTGTTGAAGGCGAACCGCTCGATGTCGTCGGTCACCTTACGGAGGGTGCGGTGGGCCGCAGCCAGCACCTCCCGATCGGCCCCCAGCTCGGGCCGTTCGACCGTCTCCCCCCCCTGCCCGGTTCCCATCCGCCACACCCGATCGAGGAAGCGGGCGGTGCCGTCCACTCCCTGGTCCGACCACACCGCCCCGTCGGCTGGCGGGCCGATGAACAGGTGGTACAGGCGAAGGGCGTCGGCTCCGTGGGAGGCGAAGAAGGCGTCGGGCGACACCACGTTGCCCTTCGACTTCGACATCTTGGCGTGGCCGAGGGTGATCATCCCCTGGGTGAAGAGGCGGGCGAAGGGCTCGTCCACGGTCACCATGCCCATGTCGTGGAGGACCTTGGTGAAGAAGCGGGCGTACATGAGGTGGAGCACGGCGTGCTCGATCCCCCCGATGTACTGGTCGAGGGGCATCCAGTAGTTGGCCCGCTCCGGGTCGAAAGGCAGCTCGGGGTCGGCCGGGTCCGTGTAGCGGAGGAAGTACCAGGACGAGTCGACGAAGGTGTCCATCGTGTCGGTCTCACGCTGGGCCGGCCCGCCGCAGCGGGGACAGCGGGTGTTGACGAACTCCTCCACCGACGCCAGCGGGGAGAGCCCCTTCGGGGTGTAGTCCTCGATGTCGGGCAGCAACACCGGCAGGTCCTCCTTGGGGACCGGGATCAACCCGCAGGTGGGGCAGGTGAGCATGGGGATCGGGCAGCCCCAATA
>JBFGJL010000268.1:0-3292 GCA_041577235.1 Acidimicrobiia bacterium
AACGACGTTGTAGTTGTGGATCGTGCAGTTCTCCTGGGCACTCTGGTCCCGGGGCAGCACCCAGGTTCCCAGCTGGGTACCAGTGGCTGCATCGAAGAAGAACATCGACTTGTTGGAGTCGGGGTCGCTCGCCTGGCACCTGGGCGCCACCCCGCCGCCGGGCTCGTGACCGAAGAGGATCACCTCTCCGTCCCAGGAGAACGCAGCCGAGTGCCCGATGCTGACGTCCGGCACGGTCTTGGAATAGAGCAGATCCGGGTCGGTGAGCGAACCGGAGCCTGTCAACGTGTAAGCGCTGTAGCCGTCGTCACCGGCGCAGGCGGCCATCATGGCGTCCCCGAGGATGACGCCTGTGTCGTGACAATGGCGGCCGGCGGGCTCGGTGCGGAGGTACGTCGCCGCTCCCGGGTCGCCGAGGGGCACGCTCACCACGTCGAATCCGTCACACTGACTGCCCGAGTTGTAGACCAATAGCCGGTCATTGGCCAGGTCGGGAACACCGGTGGCGGTGTGGGACCCGCAGCGGCCGGGGATGGCGCCGGTGCTGAGGTCGACGGAGCCGATCAGTGCCGGGTCGTTGAGGTTGCTGATGTCGAAGATATGCAGACCCTCGAACCCGGCCGGCACCGTCGAGCCGTCACAGACCTGGGAGCCCGAAGCGGGGGAGTTCCAGGAGCGCACCAGGATGTTCTCCCACACGATGATGTCGCCCTGGTTGCCTTGACACACGGTCGACGACACGTGCTTGGGGTTGCCGGGTGCTGAGATGTTGCGAACGTTGAAGCCGAGCCAGGTTCCCTGGAAGGCGTATTTCCCCCAGAAGGCGATGTCGGTGTGGATGTTCGTGTTGCCTACGTCGGTGTTCAGCAGGCTGGCTGGTTCCACGATGTGGCCCATCGGATGCAGGTTCTTGGTCCGTGGGTCGGTGTCATGGCCGGCTCCTACCGGCGAGGCCGGCATCGCCACCAGCAGCAGCGATAGGGCGGCGAGCACGATGGTGGATGCGTTTCCGTCGCATCATGGGAAGCCCCCTCTCTCTAGTGTCCCTGACGCAACCTACACGACTTGACCACTCCGTGCGGTCGAAAGCTGTCAAACTCTCCGCGCGCTGAGAGGTTGGGTCACATATTGCCCCGTTCAGCCGGTGACGATGATGGTCCCGGCCATCCCCACCCCGCCGGCGGATCCGTGGACCGAGCAGTAGTAGGGGAAGGTCCCGGCAGTGTTGAAGGTGCGGCTGTAGACCCAGGGATCGAAGCTGGCCGCCCCGCTGGAGAAGCTGCTGTTGTCCGCCACCACGTTGTGGAAGCCGCCGGCGTTGGTCCAGATGACCGAGTCCCCCGCCTTGAGGGTGCGGGTCGCGGGCGTGAACACGTTGGTGACCATGTCGGCGTTGCCGACCGTGACGAAATATGTCACCGGAGGCACCGTCGTGGTGGTGGTGGTCGTGGTCGTCGTCGTGGTGGTCGGCCGCGGCGGCGGGATGATGGGGTCGAGGCCGAGGGCTCGGGCCAGGAAGGAGGCCATCTGGTCGCGGAGCACCCGGTCGTCGGGGCAGTAGAGGTTGTTGGTGGGCGGGTTGCAGCCTTTGGTGACCCCGGCGGTGCCGAGCTTGTCGATGTCGGCTTCGAAGATGGTGCCGTCGTCGTCGTCGAACAGGTCGCCGCCGCCGTCGTCGGTGTAGCCGAAGGCCCGCACCAAGAAGGCGGCCATCTGCCCGCGGGTGACGTAGTCGTTGGGACAGAACAGGGTGTTGGCGGGCGGGTTGCACCCCTTGGTGATCCCCGCTTCGGCCAGGGCGTTGATGTCGGCTTCGAAGGTGGTGCCGTCGTCGTCGGAGAACGGGTCGGTGGTGGCGGCCGGCAGCCCGAAGGCCCGCACCAAGAAGGCGGCCATCTGCCCGCGGGTGACCGGATCGGACGGACAGTAGAGGTCGTTGACGGGCGGGTTGCAGCCCTTGGTGACCCCGGCGGCGGCGATCGCCTCGATGTTGCCCTCATGGGTGTTGCCGTCGTCGTCGGAGAACGTCCCCCCCGGCCCCAACACCAGCCCCACCGCCGGCAGCAGCAAGCTCGCCAGCAACAGAACGACGGATCCCACCAGCAGCGCTCTGCGCACCTGCTTCCTCCCCTCCCGCGGTCACCCACCCTACGTATCGATGCGGGGTGGTGGTTCTGCAGACCGGCCCCGCCACGACCTCGCGGAGTGGTTGGGATGGAAAGGGCCGAGCGCTAATCTTCGCGTTCTCACCGTCATCGCCGTTCCCTCGACGGCAGATGGAGTCCTGAGAATGAGATCCGGAAGTCCGTCGCGTGGCCTTGCGATACTGACCGTGTTGTTCAGCCTGGCCGTGGCCGGCTGCTCGGGCTCGCCCGCCTCCGACACCACCACCCTCAGCGCTCAACGGGCCGGGCCCACCACCAGCGCCCCGCCTCCGGCCCTTCCCACCCTCCGGGTCGGGCTCCTGACCGATCTCACCACCACCAACTCGTGGGCGGCGTTCGACACCGACAGTGGCCCCTCCAACGACCTGCTCCTGCTGTCGGGGGCGCCCTCGCTCTATGGATTGTCGATCCCCGGCTTCGAGCACGTGCCCCGGCTGGCCAGCAGCCCCGCCCAGCCCAGCCGGCGCCGCGGCAACGGCTGGGTGGCCCAGGTGCAGATCCGCTCGGGGGTTACCTGGAGCGACGGAACGGCGGTCACCGCTTCCGATCTCGCCTTCACCTTCGAGACCGTGCGCGAGCTGCGGATGGGAGGGCGCTGGCTGGGCGCCTTCCCGTCGGTGGTGGAACGGGTTGAGGCGGTGGACGACCGGAACCTCCGCATCGAGTTCTCGACCCGGCCGACGCTGGGGGAGTGGCAGGCGGGGGTGGGCCTGGCACCCTGGAAGTCGCGGGCGTTCTGGGAACCGGCGGTGGCCGACGCGCGGGCGATGGGCGAGGAGGTACGGCGCCGGCTGGAGACCGATCCCGACGAGGCTCGGGCCCTGGCGGCGGACGGGCTGTCCACTCCCGAGTCGCCTCTGTCGGTGGACGACATCGGCGACGAACAGCTCGCCGCCTTTCTCGACGGGTACGAGGCGATGCACGCGCGGCAGGCCCTCTACGCCATCGACGGGACGGGCGAGCCGTCCGCCGGCGGCCTGGTGTTCGAGAGCTGGGAGCGGGACTCGAGGGCGAGAGCTGTCGCCTATGTCGATCACTACTTCGCCGGCACCCGCTTCCAGACCTTCGCCGACGGCTCGGTGCGGCTTGTCAACCCCCGGCACGGGCTCGATGAGACCTACGGAGAC
>JBFGJL010000269.1:0-3289 GCA_041577235.1 Acidimicrobiia bacterium
AAGTGACGAACGGGACCGTCAGTCGGGCGGGTCGGGCATGGGCGGGACCCCAACCCAGTCCGGCGCCCGACGGCTGTCGGGGAACTTCTTCGGCATGCCCCGATGACGGTACGACAGCAGGCGGGCCTTGCGGGCCCAGATGCTCGCCAGCCGCAGGTCGTTGAGCGAGTGGGGGTCGTCGATGCTCTTGCCCCGCGGCACCGGCAGGGTGGGAGGATGGTTGGCCATGTCGAACCAGGTCAGCATCGCCTCGGTGTAGTCGAGCGCCTCGGTGACGGTCACCCTCGCCAGGTCGTGCCAGGGATGGGCGGTCTCGTCCCAGGGGTACTCGCTGGTCACCCATTCCGGATCGGGCCCGTCGGGACGCTCGCGCAGCTGGATCTGGAGTAGATACTCCGCCGGTCGGCCCTCCCGGTCGAGACGGCGGGTCAGCTCGTCCTTGCGATAGTTGCGGTTGCGGGTCTCGGTGGGGAGTGGATTCTGGAGCCAGGGGTGGGCCCGATCCTGCTCGTCGGGGAGGCCGGTCTCCGTCCCGTCGAAGTCGGCCGGGCGGAGCCGGTAGCGGACGTAGCGGTAGCGCCGGTCGTCACCAACGAACCCGAGACAGGTCTTGGTGTTGTAGACCATCTTGGTGAAGGTCTCCGGATTGCGGCGAACGCTGTGCGCTCCGCCCACCAGCGCCTGCGGATGGGACCGGAGGTACGGCACCCATGCCTTGCCGCGGCCGGCCATGGTCCCCTTCATGAACTCCCAGAAGGTACGGGCGCTCCAGAACAGGGGCACGTCACCCGAGTTCATCATCAGGTCGAGGGGGCTGTCGAAGCGGTCGTCGGCGAACTTGATCGAGGCGCTTCGCACCACCAGCTTGGCGTCGTCCACCCACGACGCCGCTGCGTGGCGCACCCGGCAGTCGAACTCGCGACCGGGGGCGAAGAAGCCGTGGGAGGGGAAGGTGGGGCTCTCGACGATGCGGAGCCGGCCCCGACAGGTGATGCCGTTCTCGTGCGACATCCGCACCCGTCGGAAGTAGCTGTTGGCGGTGATGAGGGCGGTGATGAAGACCACGTACCAGCCGAGCTGCAAGCGCAGCAGCACTCGGCGGATGGCGTCCGGGATGATCAGCTTGGCGTCCACAGGGCAACCCTATCGGTTGATGCGTCGGCGGTCGGACCCGCGGTCACCCCTGGACCGGTCGCCGGTGTTCGTCCGACGAAGGGGTGGAATGGTGGCCAGGGGCAGAATCGAACTGCCGACCCCAGGTTTTTCAGACCTGTGCTCTGCCAACTGAGCTACCTGGCCGGGGTTCCCTCTCGGTGGGGAGGGGCCCGATGGCGGGGACGACGGGATTTGAACCCGCGACCTCCGGCTTGACAGGCCGGCGTGAACTCCAGGCTTCACCACGCCCCCGTGCACTCCCGGGTCGGGCGCGCCGGGCCCGGTGGTACCGGGTCAGGTTAGCGGCGATCGGAGGGCCTGCGCCAGGGCCGAGCGGGTCTCGGCCCGGTCGCTCCGGCCGCCCGGTTCCGGCCGTCGGGGCCTCTAGGGTGTGCTCCCATGCGAGACCGGCAGCCAGCCTCGGTCGGTGGTGGGCGGAGCCGGTGGGTGTCGGCTGCGGGGGTGGGTCGATGAGCCACCGGATGCGCCTGCGGGTGCGCTTCTACGAGCTCGACCCCTATGACCACGTCAACCACGCCAACTACTTCAACTATTGCGAGACCGCCCGAGTGGAGGCCCTGGCCGAGGTCGGATACGGGCTCGACGTGATGAAGCGAGAGGGTTTCCAGATCGTGATCACCGACGTCGCCGCCCGTTTTCTCGCCCCGGCCATGGTGGGCGAGGAACTGGAGGTGGAGACGTCGCTGGTCGAGCTGGCCCGTGTCAGCGGTCGGTGGCGGCAGCGTATCGCCCGGGCGGAGGAGCCGATCTTCTCACTGGAGCTGCGCTCGGCCTTCACCGACCTGGCCGGACGGCCCCGCCGCATGCCGGATGGCTTCGCCCAGGCGGTGGCGGTCCTCTTTCCGAGCTGAGCTCAGTCGAGGATCACCACCCGGGCCGGGTCGATCCGCAGATGTACCCGGTCGCCGGTATCAGGTACCGGCAGTCCCGCCATCACCTCCACCGTCATCCGGGTCTGGTCTCCCAGCGAGATCTCCAGCCGGTGGGTCTCACCCCGGAAGGTGCGGGCGATCACCTCGCCTGCGACCGGACCGTTCGGATCGAGGGTGAGGGCGCCGGGCAGGAACAGGAGTCGATACTCGCCTTCCGCCGCCGAGTCGACCGGGACCGGTCCCAGCGGGGTGGCGGCAATCCCGTCCGAGATGGCGGCGGCGACGATGTTGTCGAGGCCGAGGAACCGGGCGGTCCATTCGTCGGCGGGCCGGGCCCAGATGTCACTCGGCTCGCCCATTTGCACGACTCGTCCCGCCCGCAGCACCGCCACCCGATCGGCCACCACCAGCGCCTCCTCCTGATCGTGGGTGACGTAGAGCGAGGTGATCCCATGGCCGGCCAACACCTCCCTCATCTCCACCATGAGCCGCTCCCGCAGGGTCCGGTCGAGGCTGCCGAGCGGCTCGTCGAGCATCAGCAGTCGTGGGGCCGGCGCCAGCGAGCGGGCCAGGGCGACCCGCTGCTGCTCGCCCCCCGACAGGCCATCGATGGGACGGTGACCGAACCCCTCGAGCCCCACCCACCCCAGCACCTCCGACACCCGCCCGGCCACCTCGGACTCGGAGGCGCTGTCCATCCGCAGTCCGAACGCCACGTTCTGGGCCACCGTGCGGTGGGGAAAGAGGGCGTAGTCCTGGAACATGAGCCCGAAGCGGCGACGATGGACCGGCGAGTTGGTCACCTCCTCCTGGTCCCACCATATCGATCCCTCGTCGAGCGTCTCCAGGCCCGCCACCACTCGCAGCAGGGTCGACTTGCCGCTGCCACTGGGCCCTACCACCGCCAGGATCTCGCCCGTCGCCACCTGGAGGTCGACGCGGTCGAGGGCCAAGGTGTCGCCGTACCGCTTGGAGGCGCCGCGCACGGTCAGCATCAGAAGCTCCCCAGCTCCCCCGCCCGGGCCCGATCGATGACCAGGATCAGGCCGGCGGTGAGGGCGGCCAAGACCACCGACAGGGCCATGGCCGCCCCGAAGGTGGTCGCCCCCGGGCGGCCGAGCAGGCGGAAGATGAGGGTGGGGATGGTGGTGGTGTCGGGCCGGACGAGGAAGGCGGTGGCTCCGAACTCGCCCAGCGACACCGCCGCGGCGAACCCGGCGCCCACCGCCACCGCCCGGGTC
>JBFGJL010000270.1:0-3278 GCA_041577235.1 Acidimicrobiia bacterium
GGGGTCACATAGTAGAGGTCCGCTTCCACCGTCATCGGTCCGGTGTTACTCAACCCGGCCCCTTCGGCGGCCGATAGAGGAGGGGAGCAATCCCAAGATCCAGACGGACCGGTCGGTACCATCCGGCCGCACTTCCCGGAGCCAGGATGACAACACGGAGAAAGACAGTCGACGTCGACGGGGGCGACGACGCCATCCGCCAGTACCTCGACGGTATCGGCACCTACCCCCTGCTGACCGCGGCAGACGAGGTCGACCTGGCCAAGCAGATCGAACGGGGTGAGAAAGCTCGCCAGGCACTGAGCGAACAGAATCCGAGCGGGGCCGACCGGCGCAAGCTGGAGGCGGTGATGGCTCGGGGCGAACAGGCGAGGCAGCGGTTCATCCAGGCCAATCTGCGGCTGGTGGTGTCGATCGCCAAGCGCTACGGCAACTCCGGTCTCCCCTTCCTCGACCTCATCCAGGAAGGCAACCTGGGGCTGATCCGGGCGGTCGAGAAGTTCGAGTACCGCAAGGGCTTCAAGTTCTCCACCTACGCCACCTGGTGGATCCGGCAGGCGATCACCCGGGCCATCGCCGACAAGAGCCGGACGATCCGAGTACCGGTCCACATGATGGACACGATCAGCCAGGTGCGCCAGGCCGAGAACGGCCTGTTCAAACGGCTCGGCCGGCTCCCCACCGACGAGGAGATCGCCGAAGAGTCCGGCTTGGCGGTCACCAAGGTGCGAGAGGCCAAGAAGGTCGCCCCTGAGCCGGTGTCGATCTTCGAGCCGGTGGGAGATGACGACGCCGTCCTCGGCGACTTCATCGAGGACGCCGACGCGACCGCCCCCTTCGAGCGGGTGGCGGTGGGCCTCCGCCGGGAGGACCTCCACCGTTTCCTCGACCGGCTCACCGAGCGGGAGAGGACCGTGCTGATCATGCGGTATGGGCTCGACAACGGGATCCCCCGCACGCTCGACGAGGTGGGGCGCCACTTCAGCCTGACCCGGGAGCGGATCCGCCAGATCGAGTCCAAGGCCCTCGCCAAGCTCCGCCACCCTTCCAGCCCCAACGGGCTCCGCAGCCTGCTGGCCCTCTGAGCCTCCGCTCCCGCTAGCGTGCACGGAGATGAGCTACGTACACGTGGTAGAGGCGCGGGTCGGAATCGGGATGATGGAACAGTTCACCCGGGCCCTCCAGCAGTGGGAACGGCGTGCGCTCGGACATCCGGACGGGCCGGATCACCACTCGGTGCTGGTCGACCGGGATGATCCCCGCCGGATCACCGTGCTGTCCCACTTCGCCGACGAGGAACAGGCGCACAGCTTCGACCAGGGAGAGCTCTTCGCCGACCTTCGATCAGGGATCGAAGGATGCTGCGAAGCGGCGGTCGACACCCGTCGTATGGACGTGTTCTATGCGGTTGGGCGGGGCGGAGCCGAGACCATCTTCGGGGAGACCCCCGGTCCGTCCTGACCCCTCAGGGGGCCCCGACCAGTTCCCGCAGTTCGGCCACCGAAGCTCGCAACGGCAGCTCCCGATCGGCCCGAGAGGGACGCCCCCTCGCCCGTTTTCGGTAGAGGGGCTGGCCATCCCAGAAGATCACGCCACCCCACACCCCCCATTCCATCTCCTGGTCGAGCGCCAGCCGCAGGCACTCCCGCTGCACCGGGCAACGGGCACACATCGCCTGAGCGAGAGCGAGCTCCTCGGGACGGTCGGAGAAGAACAGGTCGTGACGGCCCGATCGGGAACAGATGCCGTTTTGGTAGATGTCTGCGCTCATGTGGATGATCCTTCGGATGAGGGGCGGCCCCACGAAGAAGGCCGCCGGGGTGCGACTCGGCGGCCGGAGCTCTGGATGTTCTCGAAGGATCAGAGGAGAGGCGGCCGCGGGGACGCGTTGGTCTGCCCAGCGGTCGGGGTGATGAACACCCCCGTGGTCAGCAGCGTCTTCCGCATCAAAGCCTCTCGGTTCCGACAGGCGTCAACCATACGACCGGGTCGGCCAACCGGTCAAGGGAATTAGCGGCCCTGGCTCCTCCCCGACCTCAGGGGAGGTCGCAGAGGACAGCCGGTCGCCAGCGTCGCAACGAGCTGACCAGTGCCATCTCGTCGACTTCGGGCAGCGTCTCCACCGGGATCGGGGCCTCCCGGAGACGGCCGGCCGCCACCAGCTCGCCCCGGTAGATGCCGGGGAGACATCCCGAGTCGAGCGGGGGGGTGAGCCAGCTCTCTCCTACCCGTACCGCCACGTTGGCCACGGTGGACTCGGTCACCTCCTCCCGCCGATTGACCATCAGCACGTCGTCCACTTCGGGGTGGCGCTCCCGCCGGATCCGGTAGCGGCTCCGATCGGCCGCCTTGTGGAACAGCAGCGGGTCGCTCGGATCCACCGGCTCACGATCGAGACCCACCCGGATCGGAACCGGGGATTCACTCAAAGGCTCGACGGTCGGGCACAAGCCTCCGTCGGGGTCGAGCAGCAGCCGTACCCGGGCCGGTGCCGGCCGCGGTGGAACCAGCGCGGCCAACAAGCGCTCGGCCCGGCCGCGATCGAAGGGAATGCCTAGATAGCGGGCGGAGGCGGCCAGACGGTCCAGGTGGGCGGCGATCCGGCACAGCCCGACCTCCGGCTCCCACCGCATCGTCTCCAGCAGACCGGGGGTGGGCGGGGCGTCCAAGATCAGAGCCTTGGTCTCGGCCTCCTCCCACTCCGATTGGGGACGGGAATCGAAAACGATGCCCCCACCCACGCCGTACTCGGCCTGGCCTCGGGTCGATTCCACCGTGACGGTGCGGATCGCCACGTTGAAACGCGCCGAGGGCGAGCCACCGGTGGGGGGCGCCGCCCAACCGATGGCACCGGTGTAGATCCCACGGGGCTCCGACTCGAGGTCGGCGATCAGCTGCATGGTCCTCACCTTGGGAGCGCCGGTGACCGAACCGCATGGAAACAGGGCGGCGAACACGCCGGTGAGATCGATGCCGTGGCGCAAACGCCCGGTCACGGTGGAGGTCATCTGCCACACCGTCGGGTAGCGCTCCACCTGGAACAGGGCCGGCACCGCCACCGTCCCGAACCGGGCGATGCGACCCAGGTCGTTGCGAACCAGGTCGACGATCATCAGGTTCTCGGCCCGATCCTTGACCGACCGGGCCAGCTCGGCGCCGCGGGTCTCGTCCTCTTCGGACCAACGACCCCGCCCGGCGGTCCCTTTCATCGGCCGAGTGGAGATCAGGTCTCCGTCCAGCTCGAAGAACAGCTCCGGTGAAGCGCTCGCCACTTGCCA
>JBFGJL010000271.1:0-3257 GCA_041577235.1 Acidimicrobiia bacterium
ACCGCATCCTCGGCATCGGCGTCCAGCGTGCTCACCGAGAAGACGAGCAGCTGGTTCGCCTGGTCGTAGCCGTGTTCGAGGGCGGTGTCGGGCTCGGGCTGAGCCACCGCCACCCCCATGGCGGTGATGGTCATCGCCACCACCGCCCCCATGCTGATCGTTCGTCTCAGGTTGGTCCGCATCCTCTCATCCCCCGGTTGGGTATTTCACTCTCCGTGGGAGAGGTCGGGGGTGAGGGCCGGGCGTTACACCCAGATCTTCGCGGACCGGAGGGAGGGGGACGCGAGGGAAGGGCCCCGATCTCCTCCCTGTGCTCGGCTGCGAAGCCGTGATCGCTTCGAGGATCGTTTCGGTGGAGGGTGTGGGGACCCTTCCTTCTTTGAGCTTGTGCGGTGAGTCTGCCCCGGGCAGCCGAGCGGCGCTAGAGCCCTTCGGCCCTGGCGCCGCTCACGGGTCAGGAGGTCAAGGGGTCAGCCACACCGGATAGATCCGGCCGTTCTGCTCCTCGCCGGTCTCGGCCGAGTTGTCCCACACGGTCAACGAGCCGAGCTGGGGACGGTCCACCTCGTAGGGGATGGTGACGTCGAACTCGCCCCAGCCGACACCGTTGTCGGTCATCACGTACGGGGGTTGGGCGATGACGTTGCCGTCGGCGTCGGCGATCTCCAGGTGGAAGACGGCCTCGAACACCGCCGCCACTCCCGCGATCCTGCCGGGGTTGTCCAGCACTCCACCGTAGGTGGGGCTGTCGACCATCACCAGCGGCACCAGGTCGAGGAAGTCGTCGCGCCCCACCGGCTGGTCGAGGATGATGCCCTCGCCCGAGAACACGGTGGCGGGCTGGCCATCCAGCCAGAATCGCACCCGCTCCACCGTCGGGAACTGGGTCAAGGTGTAGACCACCTGCGCCAGCCGTCCGGTCATCGAGAAGGTGCCGCCCCCGGTTTCGAAGTCACCGGTCAAGTCCACGGTCGCCAAGCCGTCCTCGACGTCGATCCCGATCAGCAGAGTGGTGGGCGGGATCTCGCTGCTGATGGCCGGGTCGGCCTCCAGCTCATCGGCGGTGGGTCCGCCCAGCAGGGCTTCCATCGCCGCCTTGGCCACTCCCACGCTGGGCGGCACCGAGCGGTGCACGGGAACCAGGAAGGGTCCGGGTCGGCGGGCATTGCCCGGGTCGTCGAGGAAGAAGTAGGCGGTCACGCTCATCTCGTCGACGGCCGGCACGGTGGTGGTGGTCGGGCCCGGCGCCGTGGTGGCGGGCGGCGCCACGGTGGTGGTGGGCTGGCCCCCGCTGGGCTCGGCCGTCGTAATGGGCCCGGCGGTCACCACCCCCTCGCCGCAGGCGGCCAGGATCAGGGCGGCTCCGAGCATGAGGCTGGTGAGGCGTTGCATGATGGGCTCCTTTCTCGCTTCACCCATCAGCAGGATCTCGCCGCGATGTCACACCATCATCGCCGTCCGGTAACGAATCGGTCACAGGGATGGCGAGGCGGAACACCAGGCCCCCTCCGGGCCGGTGGTGGGCGGTCAGCTCGCCCCCCAGTCGCCGGGCGTGCTGGCGGGCGATGGCGAGCCCCAATCCGCTGCCCCCGCCCGAACGGGAGGGATCGGCCTTGTAGAAGCGGTCGAAGATCCGGTCGAGATCCCCGTCGGGAATGCCGGGCCCCCGGTCGGCCACCGACAGAACGTACGCCCCGTCCTCCCAAGCCGCTTCCACCTCCACCGGGCTGCCTGGGGCGTGGCGGGCGGCGTTGTCCACCAGGTTGCCGACGATTCGCTCCCACCCGGCGGGATCCGACACGATCAGCCTGCCCGGGGCGGGAAGCCGGCTGATCGCTCGCGGCAGCCGGTCGGAGACGATCCCGGCCACCAGGCGGTTGGGGTCGAACTCGGTTCGGCGGGGCAGCTCGGATTCGGCGTCGAGGCGCGACACCTCCAACAGGTCTTCGACCAGGAGCCGCAGGCGGGTGACGTCGCCCACCAGGAGCTGGCCCAACCGTCCCGCTTCGGCCGGCATCCGGCCCAGATGGGCTCGCAGCATCGCCGCCTCGTTGACCAGGGCGGCGAGCGGTGTTCGCAGCTCGTGCGAGACGTCGGCCACGAACCGGCGTTGGATGGACTCGGCCCGGCGCAGGTCCTCGATACCGGCCTCGAGCGAGGCGGCCATGCGGTTGAAGGCAGCCGCCCATGTGCCGAACTCGTCGTCTCCTGCGGCTGGTAGGCGCACCGTGAGATCGCCCTGCGCCATCGCCTCCGCCGCCGCCGAAGCGTCGGCCACCGGACGCAGCACCCGGCGAGCGACCCTCCGGGCGGCGGCGGCTCCGGCCAGCGTCAAACCCAGCCCCGCCCCCGCCAGCACCTGGGCGAGCCGTCCGAGGGTGGCGTCGATGAAGCTGGCATCCCGGTAGAAGTAGAAGTCGGGTCCGTCGGGGGGCAACCTCCCCCCGAGCAGCAGATAGGGGCGGCCCTCCACTTCGACGAACCGGTAGGCCAGCTCTCCGGTCTCCACCGCCGCCGCCAGATCGGTGGGTGGTGGGCGGTTGAAAGTGAAACCGGAGGCGTAGGCGTCCCCGGCGAAGGCCACGTAGACCCCGTCGCCGCTCCCCAACCGGAAGTCGTCCACCAGCGGACTCTGTTCGAGGTCGAGGCGGGTGGCGCCCTGGGGAAGCCGCGCCGGGGCGAGCACACCGATGTCGAAGTTGGCGTCCTGTGTCGCCGCGTCGATCAGCCGGGTCCGGAGCGACCAGGCCACCAGCAGCCATGCTCCCGCTCCCAACAGGAGCACGGTGGCGGCCACCAGCGCGATGATGGTGATGGTCAGCCGTGTCCGGAAGCCCAGCGTGGTCATGCCGCCGCCTTGTATCCCACCCCGCGGACCGTCAGGATCAGGCGGGGGTGGGCCGGGTCGGCCTCCACCTTCGCCCGCAGTCGCTGGATCGCCACGTCGACCAGTCGCGAGTCTCCCAGGTAGTCATAACCCCACACCCGTTCCAGGAGCATCTCCCGGGTGAAGACCTGGCTGGGCCGGCGGGCCAGCTCCACCAGCAGGCGGAACTCGGTAGGGGTCAGCTCGATGGCCTCGCCGCCGCCGCCGGTGACGGCATGAGCCGGCAGGTCGATGGTCAGCCCGCCCAGTCGTAGCTGCTCGGACGGCTCCAGCAAGTGGGCCCGGCGCAGAGCCGCCCGCAACCGGGCGACCAGCACCGGCATCTCGAAGGGTTTGGTGACGTAGTCGTCCGCCCCCCCCGCCAGCCCGA
>JBFGJL010000272.1:0-3251 GCA_041577235.1 Acidimicrobiia bacterium
CCGACGGAGCCGCCGCCGTCCTCATCATGAGCGAGGACCGAGCCTTGCAGCTGGGGCTGGAGCCCAAGGCGAGGTTCGTCGGGTTCGCCCTGGCCGGAGTGGACCCGGTCATCATGCTCACCGGACCGATCCCCGCCACCAGCAAGGTGCTGGAACGCGCCGGACTGGGGCTGGACGACATCGACCTGTTCGAGGTGAACGAGGCGTTCGCTGCGGTCGTGGCCGCCTGGCGACTCGAGCACGGTGGGGCTGCCTCCTCCGACCTGTGGGAGCGCACCAACGTCAACGGAGGGGCCATCGCCGTCGGCCATCCGCTGGGAGCGTCGGGAACCCGCTTGCTCACCACTCTGGTCCACGAACTGGACCGCAGCGGCGGCCGCTACGGGCTACAGACGATGTGCGAGGGGGGCGGCATGGCCAATGCTCTGGTGATCGAGCGGCTCTGACGGCCGGGCCGGCGGCCGGCCCCAGGGAGACGATCGTGGGCGACATCGGTCTGGTCAACATCCTCATCGCGGTGGCGATCGGTTGGGCCATCTGGCGCCTGGCCACGTGGACGCTACGGCTGTTGGCCAGCCCTCCGCCCGAGGTGGACCCGGCCAACGTGGTGGAGCTCAGCCAGGACTACCGCTGCTCCATCTGCGGGACCGAGCTGACCGTCCGCCGCATGTCCCTCACCGAGACCGCCCCGCCCAAACATTGCCGCGAGGAGATGGATCCGATCGGGTGAATCACACGCGTGCAACTTGTCCAGATGTGGGGATGACCCTGGGGAAAACTACACGTTTGTGATTCAGCGGTAGTTGGTGGTCATCACGAATCCCACCGCGATGGCCAGCAGTCCCACCAGCAGCAGCGCCTGGGAGCCCGTGAAGAACACGTAGCGGGCCACCACCATCACCACCCCCAGCCCCATCAACCCGAACATGGTGGCCACGTACCAGGTCGGAGAGGGCTGCTTGGCCTTCTTCGCCTTCGGGCTGGGCGGGAGAGGAGCCGGCCGGCTTCGCCTTTTCTTCCGGCCTTTGGACACTGGCATGGGCCGACAGGCTAGTCGTCGGCCGGTTGGGGCCGGAGTGCGGGTCACCGTCCTCGGTAAGCTGGCGCCGCCATGCGGGTCCTGGTGGTCGACAACTACGACTCTTTCACCTTCAACCTCGTCCAGTACCTGGGAGAGCTGGGGGCGGAGCCGCTCGTGTATCGCAACGATGCTCTCAGCGCCTCCGAGGCGGAGTCGCTGGAGCCGGACCGGCTGGTCATCTCCCCCGGACCGGGCCGTCCCGAGGAGGCCGGCTGCTCGGTCGAGTATCTGCGCACCTTGGCCGCCCACATCCCTACCCTTGGGGTCTGCCTCGGTCACCAGGCGATCGTGGTGGCCTTCGGGGGCACGGTGGGACTGGCTCCCGAGCCCCGCCACGGCAAGACCTCCCCGATCCGCCACGACGGGCGGGGGATCTTCGCCGATCTCCCCAACCCGTTTCAGGCCACCCGCTACCACTCGCTGGCCGCCACCCGGCTCCCGGACGAACTCGAAGCCTGCGCCTGGAGCGAGGACGACGTGATCCAGGGCATCCGGCATCGCCGGCTTCCCATCAGCGGGGTCCAGTTCCACCCCGAGAGCATCCTCACCCTGGAGGGCAAGGCCCTACTGCGAAACTTCCTCGCCGGCGCCGCCGGCTCCTGAGTGGAGACACCCTTCCCTGTGGAACAGCTCCAGGTCAGCCGGCCAGATACTTGGGCTCGATGGCGAACAGCGGATCGGACCCGCCGGTGACCGCCCCCTCCAGGCCGGCCGCCTGCGGCAACAGCTGCCCGGCGTAGAAGCCGGCGGTGGCGATCTTGGCCCGCAGGAAGTCCTCGTCCATGTCCCCGGCTGCCAGCTTGTCGGCGGCGGCGGCCGCCTGCCGGCCCAACAGCCATCCGCCCAGCACCGTTCCCACCATCCGCAGATATGGAGTCGCTCCGGCCAGGACGTCGTTGGGGGCGTCGGCCCGACTCAGCAGCCAGCTGGTGGCACGACCCAGGGCCGCAATCGCTTCCTGGAGACGTAGCCCGATGGTCGCCAGCTCGGGCGAGCCCTCCCCGAGGGCGGCAGCGGTGGCCTCCACCTCCCGCAGGAGATCGGTCATCACCCCGCCGTCCCGCATCGGCAGCTTCCTCCCCACCAGGTCGATGGCCTGGATCCCGTTGGTTCCCTCGTAGATGGGGGTGATACGCACATCCCGGTACAGCTGGGCGATACCGGTCTCCTCTACATACCCCATCCCGCCGAAGACCTGGAGGGCGATCGAGGTGAGCTCGCAACCCAGATCGGTCGACCACGCCTTGGCGACCGGGGTGAGCAGGTCGACCGTCTCCTGGCAGGCCGTCCGCACCTCTGGGTCGCGGTGGTGTTCCGCCAGGTCGATCCGGGAGGCGGCGTAGTACATCAGAGCCCGCATCGCCTCGTTGTACGCCTTGATGGTCATCAGCATGCGACGGACGTCCGGGTGCTCGATGATGAGGGCGCTCTCCGTGGTGGGTGCCCCCACCGCCCGTCCTTGCCGGCGCTCTTGGGCGAAGGCGACGGCCTGCTGGTAGGCACGGTCGGCCACCGCCAGACCCTCCAGGCCCACCCCGAGGCGGGCACTGTTCATCATGGTGAACATGGCCCGCATCCCTTGGTTCTCTTCTCCGATGAGGTAGCCGATCGCCCCCTCGTTCTCACCGTAGGACATGACGCAGGTGGGGCTGGCATGGATGCCCAGCTTGTGCTCCAGCGAGACGACCTCGATGTCGTTGGCCTCGCCCGGCCGTCCTTCTTCGTCGACCAGATACTTGGGTACCAGGAACAGCGAGATGCCCTTGGTACCCGGAGGAGCGCCGGGGGTGCGCGCCAGCACCAGATGGATGATGTTTTCGGTCATATCGTGATCGCCCCAGGTGATGAAGATCTTGGTGCCGCGGATCCGCCACCGGCCCTCGTCGTCCTGGAACGCCTTGGTGGTGAGCGCCCCCACGTCGGAGCCGGCCTGAGGCTCGGTCATGTTCATGGTCCCGGTCCAGCGGCCCGTCACCATGTTCTCGAGATAGACGCCGCGCTGGATCTCGTCGCCGTGTTCCAGCAGAGCGTCGATCCCTCCGTGGGTCAGCAGCGGACAGAGCGAGAAGGCCAGGCTGGCGGCGGTGGCCATCTCCTGCAGGCCGATACCCACCGCGTAGGGAAGCCCCCCGCCCCCGTACTCGGCCGGGGAATGGGCGCCCGCCCAGCC